>NZ_CM002285.1:4914559-4948388 GCF_000497445.1 Streptomyces roseochromogenus subsp. oscitans DS 12.976
CCGCCCCCCGAGGACGACATCCCCGAGGACGACGACCCGGACCTGGACGAGTCGGCCCTCTCCGGCCACGAACTGATCGTGCGGGAGCTGGGCGCGACGGTGGTGGAGGAGTTCTCGAACGAGTAAACGAGTAAATGAACAGCCGATCGGGCCGTGGGTACGCGTGGCCGACCGAGACGCTGCAACGTGAAGCCGCCCCTAGCCGTGGGCGCCTGCGGCCGACCGGGCCGGGGCGCGCGTGAGCGGCTGGACTGAGTCCGGGGCGGCGCATGTGCGGTCGACCAACGGCGAGAGCTGGGGGTCTGGGGGCGGAGTCCCCAGGGACGGTCACATCAGCGCTCGGTGCCCTTGGAGGAAAGCCCAATAAGCCCGGCCCCCAACCTTCGGCAACCTTGCCATTAGGCTGACCCCCGTGAAGGTCCTCGTCATCGGCAGCGGCGCCCGCGAACACGCCCTGTGCCGCTCCCTGTCCCTCGACCCCGACGTCACCGCGCTGCACTGCGCCCCCGGCAATGCCGGCATCGCCGAGGTCGCCGAGCTGCACCCGGTCGACGCGCTCGACGGCGAGGCGGTGGCCGAGCTGGCCGCAGGCCTCGGCGCCGGCCTGGTCGTCGTAGGCCCGGAAGCCCCGCTGGTCGCCGGTGTGGCCGACGCCGTCCGTGCCGCGGGCATCCCGGTGTTCGGCCCGTCGCGGGAGGCCGCGCGGCTGGAGGGCTCCAAGGCCTTCGCCAAGGACGTCATGGCGGCGGCCGGGGTGCCGACCGCCCGCTCCTACGTGTGCACGACGGCAGAGGAGGTCGCCGAGGCCCTCGACGCCTTCGGCGCCCCCTTCGTCGTCAAGGACGACGGCCTCGCCGCCGGCAAGGGTGTCGTAGTCACCGATGACCTGGAAGCCGCCAAGGCGCACGCCGCCGGCTGTGACCGGGTGGTCATCGAGGAGTTCCTGGACGGCCCCGAGGTGTCCCTCTTCGCGATCACCGACGGGGAGACGGTCGTACCGCTCCAGCCCGCCCAGGACTTCAAGCGCGCCCTGGACGGCGACGAGGGCCCGAACACCGGCGGCATGGGCGCCTACTCGCCGCTGCCGTGGGCCGAGCCGAAGCTGGTCGAGGAGGTACTGGAGACGGTCCTGCAGCCGACCGTCGACGAGCTGCACCGGCGCGGCGCCCCCTTCTCCGGTCTGCTCTACGCCGGTCTGGCGATCACCAGCCGCGGTGTCCGGGTGATCGAGTTCAACGCTCGCTTCGGCGACCCGGAGACCCAGGTCGTACTGGCCCGGCTGAAGACCCCACTGGCCGGTGTCCTGCTCGCCGCAGCGAACGGCACTCTCGCCGATCTGCCGCCCCTGCGCTGGAGCGAGGACGCGGCCGTCACCGTGGTCGTCGCCTCGCACAACTACCCCGGCACCCCCCGCACCGGTGACCCCATCACCGGTCTGGACGAGGTGGCCGCCGAGGACGCCCCGCACGCGTACGTCCTGCACGCGGGGACGAAGCGGGACGGCGACGCGGTCGTCAGCGCGGGCGGGCGGGTGCTGTCCGTCACGGCCACCGGCGAGGACCTGACCGAGGCGCGCGAGCGGGCGTACCGGGCGGTGGGCCGGATCCGGCTGGACGGCTCCCAGCACCGCACCGACATCGCCGCGAAGGCAGCGCAGGCCGCGCAGGCGGCAACCGCCTGACCCGACCTCTCCTGATCCAGTGATCCAGGCCCCGGACCTCCGAATCCGGGGCCTGATCTTTGCTGTCTGTCACCCACCTCTGACCAAAGCCATTCCATCGAGTGAGCAATCAGCCATACGGCTGACGGGGGCCGGGGCCCCAACTAGGGTGCCGCGCAAGCGTTCCGGCACTTGGCCCACCGGCATTGCGATGTCAGTGGCGGGTGCCACAGTGGGGGAGTGAGCACCACCAGGACAGCACGGCTTCGGCGGCGAGGGGGTGAGGGCGGGACGTGAGCGGAATCGGAGCAGAGGCGGGCGCGCAGGCCGCGCGCTCCCGGGCGCTTGCCGTACTGCGGGTCCGGGGCCGGGCGCTGGCTGTGGCCCTGCTGCCCGCGGCTGCCGCGGTGATCCTGCTGGCCGGGGGTTCCACCGGCCACTTCGTCGGCCGGGGCTGGGACACGGCCCGCTGGGCCGTGGGCGTGCTCGCCGTGCTGGTGCTGCTGGCCGCGGCCGGTGTCGCCCTGGTCGTGGCCCGGGCCCGCCCCGCCGTCGTCCCGACGGTGCCGGTCCCCGAGGAATCCGCCCCGGACCTGTACCGGATGGTGCGCGACCTCGCCGACCGGCTGGACGTGCCGGCGCCCTCGGCCATAGCGCTCACCCCGGACTGCGACAGCTGGCTGGAGGACCGCACGCATGCGGCCCATGGCCCGCCCCAGCGCCCCGAGCCCGGCGAGGACGAGATAGCAGGCCCCGGCCGCCGCCGCGTCCCCGTCGCGCCGGTGCTCGTCATCGGCTCCCCGTTCCTGTGGTGGATGCGGGTCGGGGAGCTGCGCGCGGTCCTCGCCCCGGTCATCGCCGGTACGGGCCCTTCGGCGCACCCGGACATAGCCGCCGCCCGGCGCTTCGTACGGGGCCTGGACGCGGCGGTCGCGGTCGCCTCGGCACCGGGCCGCTCTGCGCTGACCCGCGGCGGGTGCGCGGCCCTCGGCTGGGTGGTCCGGCTGCTGCTGCGCGGCTGCCGGGAGCACGCGACGCAGATGGAGCGCGGGGTCGCCGCGGCGGCGGCCGAGCGGGCCCAGGCCGTGGACTACGGCCTCAGGATCGTCGCCCAGGAGCAGGTCGGCCTCGCCTACGCCGGCTGGGACCGGCTGCTGACCAGGGTCGCGCTGCCCGCCTGGCGCATGGGCCGCTGGCCCGCCCGGCTGGACGCGGGCGTGGTGGCGGCGCTCACCGAGCTGTCCCGGCGCGACCGCCTGGCCGAGGGCTTCACCTCACGGCTCGGCGAGCGCCCTGCCTGTGACCTGCTGGAGGAGCCCGGCGCGGTGGACGAAGCCGCCTCGCTGCTCGCAGCGCGCCTCTTCCACGGCGGCCCCGCGGAGTCCGGCCCGGACTGGGCGCCGGTGGACTGGCAGGCGTATCCGGAAGAGGTCGTGGACCGCACCTGGCGCGCCGGCGCGGCCCGCCTGCACCGCGTCCTGGACTCCCTCGGCGTCCGCCCCTCCCTCGACCCGTCGGCCCCCGAACCGGGCGGCCCCACCCTGGCCCGAGTCCTGGACCACCTCACCGAGCCCGAGACAGAAGCAGCAGAGGCAGCAGCACCGAAAGCCCCGCAGGACCACCGGCAAGCCGCCGACGGCGAGGACACCCCACAGGGGCCGCCCGCACGCGGCGACGAAAGGGGTACGGGTGGGCCGGGTGGGAACGCAATCCCGGGTGGGAACGCAATCCCCGCCGAAGGCGAAGCCGAGGCGGACGCCTCCCGCGCCGAAGCGCCGCAGGCAATACGCGAGGCCGAGGCGGAACCGGCCGAAGACGACCCCGGCACCGAGCGCAGCGCCGCCCTCGCCGCGGGCCTGAGCGCCGAGCTGGCCCGTGAGGAGGCCAGTGCGCCGAGGGCCGGTGCGACGGCCGCCGGCCAGAGCCCCGAGACCGCCCTGTGGGACGACGGAGGACTCCCGCTCTTCCCGCTGCAGCCCCCTCGCACCGCCCGCGACCTGCTCACCGAGCACGTCACGGCGATGGTGTGCTGTGCGGCCGTGGACACGGCAGGGGCGGTCCCCGCCCTGGACTGGCTGGACGGCCCCTCCCTGCTGCTCGACGGTGAGCGCGCCGCCGACCTCACGCCCAAGGTGCTCAGCCTGATCGAGGAGGGAGATCCGGGCCCGCTGCGGGACTGGCTGGCCGCCTCCGGGATACGTCCCGAGAAGCCGGTACGGCTCGTCTAACGGGAGCTCGGTCTTCCACTTCAGGTCAATTCGCAACGACTAGTGACCGAGCCCGTGCGTTATGTGATGTGCTGGGAGCGACCACGCACCTGGCAAAGGCGTGCGACATACGACAGTACTGCCGAGCACTGCGAGCACCGCGTGTACCACTGAGCACAGCGAGCACTACCGAGCACCGTGAGCACCACCGAGACAGGACGACACGGGGGCTGAGGGAGGGGAGCGACCATGGCCTCGGACCACATTCGCCGCTGGGAGTCCGGAGCGCTCGCACACGCCGTCACCGACCCCTTCGGCCAGGGCCCGGTGCCCTGGCTGCGCGGCAGTGAGACGTACTTCGACGACACCGGTCATGTCGTGCCCTGGTACGTCGACCCGAGCCCGCAGCGGCTCGCCGACGACAGGCGCCGGGTGCCCGCGCAGCGTTCGGGCGGCACCGGACCACGCTCGGCGGACGACGTGCACCGCCAGATCAAGGGCTTCACCTCCACCGGCGCGGTCGCGCCGGGCCAGGCGATCGACTTCCACATCACGGTCGACCCGCCCCAGGAGTTCAGCGTCGACATCTACCGCATCGGCCACTACGGCGGCGACGGCGCCGCCCAGATCACCACCAGTCCGCGCCTGTCCGGCATCGTCCAGCCCCCGCCGCTCGCCGCCGACCGTACGGTCTCCTGCCACCACTGGTGGCTGTCCTGGCGGTTGCAGGTGCCCCCGCACTGGCGCATCGGCGCCTATGTGGCCGTCCTCACCACGGCCGACGGCTACCGCTCCCATGTGCCGTTCACGGTCCGCGACGACCACCCCGCCGACCTGCTCCTGCTGCTGCCGGACATCACCTGGCAGGCGTACAACCTGTATCCGGAGGACGGCCGTACCGGCGCCAGCCTCTATCACGCCTGGGACGAGAAGGGCCGGCTGCTCGGCGAGGCCGACGCGGCCACCACGGTCTCCTTCGACCGCCCCTACGCGGGCGCGGGCCTGCCCCTGCATGTCGGCCACGCCTACGACTTCATCCGCTGGGCCGAGCGCTACGGCTACGACCTCGCCTATGCCGACGCCCGCGATCTGCACGCCGGCCGGGTCGATCCGGGCCGCTACCGGGGCCTGGTCTTCCCCGGCCACGACGAGTACTGGTCGGTGCCGATGCGCCGGGCCGTCGAGGACGCCCGCGACCGCGGCACCTCGCTGGTCTTCCTCTCCGCCAACACCATGTACTGGCAGGTGGATCTGGGCCCGTCCCCGTCCGGCGTCCCGGACCGGCTGCTGACCTGCCGCAAGCGCAAGGGCCCGGGAAAGCCGGTGCTGTGGCGCGAGATCGACCGGCCCGAGCAACAGCTGGTCGGCATCCAGTACGCCGGCCGGGTACCCGAACCGCACCCGCTGATCGTCCGCAACGGCGGCCACTGGCTGTGGGAGGCGACCGGCGCGCACGAGGGCGACGCGATCGCGGGCCTGGTCGCCGGCGAGGCCGACCGGTACTTCCCGCGCACCGCGCTGCCCGCGCACGAGGAGCGCATCCTGCTCGCCCACTCCCCCTACACCGACACCGAGGGCGCCCTCCGCCACCAGGAGACCTCGCTCTATCGCGCCCCCTCCGGTGCCTGGGTCTTCGCCTCCGGCACCTTCGCCTGGTCCCCGGCCCTGGACCGCCCAGGCCATGTGGACCCCCGCATCCAGCGCGCCACGGCGAACCTGCTGGACCGCATCTGCAAACGCGACTGAGCCCCGAGCAGACCGCGAGCAATCCCCGCACGGCCCGCTCGCCCTCCCCCCGCACGGCCGCCCGCCCGATCCCTGAACGGCCCACGGCCGATGCCTGCGCCGCCCGCGACCTACCCCCCGGCCGCAGTGGACCACCGCATACGGGAGAATCGAGGCACTTGGACAGAACCACGGGGAGGAACCGTGTCCGGATTCGTAGAAAAGCCCGAGCCGATCCAGGTTCCGGGCCTGGTGCACCTGCACACCGGAAAGGTGCGCGAGCTGTACCAGAACGAGGCGGGCGACCTCGTGATGGTCGCCAGCGACCGTATGTCCGCCTACGACTGGGTGCTGCCCACGGAGATCCCCGACAAGGGCCGCGTCCTCACCCAGCTCTCCCTCTGGTGGTTCGACCAGCTGCGGGATCTGGTCCCGAACCACGTCATCAGCACCGAGGTCCCGGAGGGCGCCCCCGCCGACTGGGCGGGCCGCACGCTGATCTGCAGGTCCCTGAAGATGGTCCCGGTCGAGTGCGTGGCGCGCGGCTATCTCACCGGCTCGGGCCTGCTGGAGTACAACGAGTCCCGGACGGTCTGCGGCCTCGCCCTACCCGAAGGCCTCGTCGACGGCTCGGAACTCCCCGCCCCGATCTTCACCCCGGCCACCAAGGCCGAGGTCGGCGAGCACGACGAGAACGTCTCCTACGAGGAGGTCGCCCGCCAGGTGGGCGCCGAGACCGCCGCCCAGCTGCGCCAGGCCACCCTCGCCGTGTACGCGCGCGCCCGGGGCATCGCCCGGGACCGGGGGATCATCCTGGCCGACACCAAGTTCGAGTTCGGCTTCGACGGGGACACGCTCGTCCTCGCCGACGAGGTCCTCACCCCGGACTCCTCCCGTTTCTGGCCGGCCGACCTGTGGGAGCCGGGCCGCGCCCAGCCGTCGTACGACAAGCAGTTCGTCCGGAACTGGCTGACCTCCGCCGAGTCCGGCTGGGACAGGAAGAGCGAGCAGCCCCCGCCGGCGCTGCCGGACGAGGTCGTCGAGCAGACCCGGCAGAAGTACGTGGAGGCGTACGAGCGTCTGACGGGTCTGAGCTGGGCGTAACGCAAAAGGCCCCCGGGGAACCGGGGGCCTTACTGGAGCGGACGACGAGGCTCGAACTCGCGACCTCAACCTTGGCAAGGTTGCGCTCTACCAACTGAGCTACGTCCGCATTGCGCCGTGGCGCGAGAGCAACTATACCCAACCTCGCTCGCGAGCGAGACGCACCGCCGCATGACGGTTCTCGGCGCCGAGCTTCGTGACGGCTGACGACAGGTAGTTCCGCACGGTCCCCGGCGACAGCGCGGCCCGTTCGGCGATCTCCGTGACCGGCGCCCCGTCGCCCGCCAGCTCCAGCACCTCGGCCTCCCGCGCGGTCAGCGGGGAGTCCCCGGCGGAGATCGCGTCGGCGGCCAACTCCGGGTCGACGTAACGGTTTCCGGCGTGCACGGTACGGATGATCTCGGCGAGCCGCTGGGCGCTGACGGTCTTCGGGACGAACCCGCGCACACCGGCTGCGAGCGCCCGTTTCAGATGGCCGGGCCGCCCGTGACCGGTGACGATCAGCACCTGGCAGCCGGGCAGTTCGGCGCGCAGGGTTGTGGCGACCTTCACACCGTCGGCCCCGGGCATCTGGAGATCCAGTACGGCCACATCGGGTTCATGGGCCCGCGCCATCGCCAGCGCCTCGGGCCCGCTGGCCGCCTCGGCGACGACGAGGAGATCGTCCTCCAGTGAGAGCAGCGCGGCCAGCGCGCCCCGGATCAGATGCTCGTCGTCGGCGAGCAACAGCCGTACCGGAGTGCTCATGATGTGACTTCACTCACTTTCTCCCTCAGCGGCACCTCGGCCACCAGCCGGAACCGGTCACCGGCGACGGCTCCCGCCTCCAGCGTCCCGGCCACGACGGCCAGCCGCTCCCGCAGCCCGGCGAGCCCGGAACCCCCACCCCCGTCGGGCGTTCCGGACACGCCGTCGTTCTCCACCGTCAGCACCACGCGCCCCTCAAGCACCCTCAGACACAGCGCGCAGCGTCCGGCGTCCCCGTGCCGCAGCACATTGGTGGTGGCCTCGCGCACCACCCAGCCGAGCGCGGACTGCACGTCGGCGGGCAGCCCCGCGGTCTCCGCGCTGACCTCGCACGCGATCCCGGCGGCCGTCAACACGCCCTGTGCGCCGGTGAGTTCGGCCCCGAGGTCGGCCTCCCGGTAGCCGCGTACGACGGCCCGCACCTCGCGCTGGGAGTCCTGTGCGATGCGCTGCACCTCGATCATCTGCTCCACGGCCTCCGGCCGCCCGCGCCGGGCCAGTTGCACCGCCAGCTCGCTCTTGAGCGAGATCACGGACAGGTTCCGGCCCAGCACGTCGTGCAGATCCCGGCCGAACCGCAGCCGCTCCTCGGCGACGGCGAGCCGGGCCTCCACCTCACGGGCCCGCTCCGCCTCCCACAGCACGGAGAGCGTCCAGGCGCCGCAGCGGCCCGCGAGCAGCGCGAAGACCGCCTGGAAGACGGCCATCGCCGCGGTCGCCACCAGGCCGGGGGCGTCGTGATCGGCGAGCCCGACGGCCGCCGTGAGCAGCACCGTGAACCCCGCCGACCGGCGCAGGAACACCCCGACCGGCGCCGTGAGCCCGTACAGCAGCCCGAACGGCAGCACGACGCCGCCGATCGTGAACCGGACCGCCATCGGAGTGGCCGCGTCCGTCGCGGCGAGCGCCACGATCAGCCCCAGCGCGAGCCCCAGCAGGACGGCCGGTGCGCGATGCGTGCCGGCCGGCAGCTCGGCGCGTCCGAGGTAGTGGTCGAGCACGGTCCTGGTGCGACGGTTCGCGAGGACACCCTGAAGGATCCCGACGAGGACGAGGACGGCGCCCAGGACCAGCGCCACGGGCCGGTGGGCGATCCCGCCGGCCAGCGGCAGCAGCAGCCAGCAGCCCAGGATGAACCAGATCGAGCAGTGCCAGGTGAGGACGCTGGTCAGCTCGACCCGCTCGGCCTTGCTGCGCTCCCCCCAGTGCCGCTGCTGCCACCGCCGTATCCGGCCCACCATGTGTTCCCCCGTACCTCACGTACCTCAGCGCCGAGGCTCCCAGCGGAACCACCGTCGTACAGCAAACACGGCCAGGATCGTCCAGGCCAACGCGGTCGCCAGGGCGCCCAGTGCCTCGTACCCGCTCAACTGGCCGGTCCAGCCGCCGCGGACGAGCCGGATCGCCGGGGACAGCGGGAGCAGTTCGCAGACGGCGGCCAGCTTGTCCGGCATGACCTCCGTGGGGAACGTGATCCCGGAGCCGAGCATCGACAGGAACATCAGCGGCAGCGCGGTCACCTGGGCGCTCTCCACGGTCCGGGTGAAGGACGCGGTGAGCGCGGCGAGCGCGGCACTGACCAGGTAACCGGCCACCAGCCCGGGCAGGATCAGATACGGCGCCCTGGGCGCGCCGAGGTGCAGCAGGGCCGCGCACCCGACGCACAGCACCAGCGCCTGGGCCAGTCCGATGACGAGCGCGGGCAGCGCGGTGCCGGTGAGGATCTCCGCGTCGGACAGCTCACCGGTGCGCAGCCGCTTGAGGACGAGTTCCTCGCGGCGGGCGACGAAGGCGTTGACCAGCGAGGTGTACACGGCGAAGAGGAAGGAGAACCCGATCGCGGCCGTCAGCAGGGTGGTGCCGAGCGTCAGCCCCTGCTTCTTCAGATCCAGCTGGTCCATGGCCGGCCGCACGCTGAACGGCAGCAGGAGCGGCACGGCCAGCGCGGTGAGGACGACTCCGCGGTTGCGGCCGAGCAGGGTGAGTTCGGCCCGCCCCAGCGCCCACAGCCGCCGGCCCGCCGACGTCCCCCCGCCGCGCTCAGCCCCCCGAACCCCGCTCACCGCACGGCTCTGCGCCCCCGCTCCGGCCCCGCTCATGCCACCACCCCCGGTGCCTGTGCCTGTTCGCGTGCGATTCCCAGGAACGCCTCCTCCAGGGAGGCGGAGCGCACGTCCAGGCCGCGCAGTTCGACTCCGGTCCGCTCGGCCCAGGTCAGTACGCCGGTCGCGGTCCGCTGCAGCTGGTTCGTCCGCAGTCGTACGACTCTGCCGTCGCTCTCGTGGCCGCAGGCACCGAGGTCGGCCAGCGGCGGAAGGTCGCCGAGGAAGTAGCCGTCGGGCAGTTCGAAGGACATCCGGGACGGCCGGCCCGCGGTGACCTCGGCCGGGGTCCCGGAGGCGGCGATGCGGCCCTCGTGCAGGATGGCGAGCCGGTCGGCGAGACCCTCGGCCTCCTCGAGACAGTGCGTGGTGAGCAGCACGGTCGTGCCCGCGTCGCGCAGGGCGCGCACCAACTCCCAGGTGTCCCGGCGGCCTTCCGCGTCGAGCCCGGTCGTCGGCTCGTCGAGGAAGAGCACCTCGGGGTCGCCGAGCAGCGCGAGCGCCAGATCGAGCCGGCGCCGCTCGCCGCCGGACAGCTGCTTGACCCGCACCTCGTGCCGGTCCGCGAGCCCGACCAGCTCCAGTACGTCCGCCGTCTTACGGCTCGTTCGCCTCCGGGGCGCTCCAGCCGGTGTCGCGGCGCGCCCCTTCGGCTCACTCGCGACGGGCCGGGCCGCGCTGGTGCATCCGGCCCACATCCGGGCGGTCTCGGCGACGGTCAGCTCGGCCGGGAAGCCGCCCTCCTGGAGCATCACTCCGGTGCGGGGCCGTACGGCGGCCCGCTCGCGGTAGGGGTCGTGGCCGAGGATCCGGATCCGGCCCCCGGCGGGTGCGGCGAGGCCTTCCAGCAGTTCGACCGTCGACGTCTTGCCCGCTCCGTTCGTGCCGAGCAGGGCGAAGATCTCCCCGCGGGCCACCGAGAAGCTGATTCCGCGTACGGCCTCGAACCCGCCCCCGTAGACACGCCTGAGATCGGTGACCTCAATCACGTCTTCGTGTTCGTCGTAGTGCATGAACCAAGCGTCCCGGCGGCCGGAGCGGGTCGGCAGTGCGCGATGTCATCGCTCGGCATGACAAATGTCAGAGAAGGGGAGGGCACACGAAAAGACCCCGGTCCACTGGACCGGGGCCTTTTTCATGGAGCGGACGACGAGGCTCGAACTCGCGACCTCAACCTTGGCAAGGTTGCGCTCTACCAACTGAGCTACGTCCGCACTGCTCCCGACCGGCTCCCACCGATCGGTGCGAGCACCAGCCTACCTGATCCACAACAGTGGTTCTGACCGGTGCCAGAGCGGGTGACAGGAATTGCACACTGCGCCTTCCCCCTGGAAGGGGGTTGTTCTGCTACTAAACTACACCCGCGTGTTTCCGCAGGTCATCTGCCCTGCGGCTCGTCACAGACTCTAGCCCATGGACGGGGCTGAAGTCCAAGTCGCATGGGGCGGGGGCGAATCGTGGCGTCTCGCCCCCTGGGGATGTTCCGCTGGCCAAGTGCCCGAGCGGCGCCCGGGCTTGCGTCCCCGCGTGCGCAGACGCGTCCTGTCTCCCGAGGGGTACTGAGGCAGTTGGCCATGCCCCGCAGCCGGGCATCGCGGCCAGGCCGGTCTGGTGCGGTCACCGGCGTTCATCACCAGGTCCACCGGCTCAAGGCTGGGCTTGTGCCTCCGCGACTCGCGTACCAGCGGGTCCAGAGTGGCGCGAAGGGCCGTCTGCTGTCTGGAGATTCGCCGACTCGGCCGCAGCCGGGTGAACGGCTCCCAGGGTCGCTGACGGACCCCGGGAGCTGCCCCTTCGCGGGCTTACCGCGCGGCGCTGAAGGCCTCGTAGACCTTCTTGGGGATGCGGCCGCGGGCCGGGACGTCCATCTTGTTGGCCTGCGCCCAGGCGCGGACGGCCGCCGGGTCGGGGGCGACCTCGGTCTGCTTGTACGCCTTGCCGGACCGCGACCGCTTGCGGCCGGCCTCGACGTAGGGCGCGAGCGCCTTGCGCAGTTTCTTGGCGTTGGTTTCGTTCAGGTCGATCTCGTACGACTTGCCGTCGAGTCCGAAGGCGATCGTTTCCGCCGCTTCCGAGCCGTCGATGTCGTCAAAGAGAGTGACCACGACCTTTTGCGCCACGAATATCGGTCCCTTCGTGCGGCACGTCGATACAGCTCACGGCGATGACGTGCCGAGTATCAGCTATTGCCAATTCATTTGTACAGTGCCCGGCAATGCAAAGTGAAGCCCGACTAAATCCGCCCGCGTGTCCGAACACAATAGGTGGACGGGGCGGACCGTCGAACTTTCCCAGAACTTTTCATGGCGCTACGGCTTCGACACCTGATCGTGATGCGCCTCACGTAGTTTCCTCCAACTCTACTCGCGTAGAAATTTTGTGCGGGTAGTCTGAAACCCACCTGCAGGAACCTGCTCAGCACCACACCACCGGGAGTGCCCGTGGCACGCGTCGTAGTCGACGTCATGCTCAAGCCGGAGATCCTCGACCCCCAGGGCCAGGCGGTCCAGCGTGCGCTGCCGCGCCTGGGTTTCGACGGGATCTCCGACGTACGTCAGGGAAAGCGTTTCGAACTTCAAGTTGACGGGCCGGTCGACGAGGCCGCGCTCGCCCGCATCCACGACCTTGCGGAATCCTTCCTCGCCAACACCGTGATCGAGGACTTCACCGTCAGGGTGGAAGAGGTGGCGGAAGTCGCGGAGGCGGCCAAGTGACCGCACGTATTGGCGTCGTCACTTTCCCGGGCAGCCTCGACGACCGGGACACCCAGCGCGCGATCCGTCTCGCCGGTGCCGAACCGGTCGCCCTGTGGCACAAGGACAAGGACCTCCACCAGGTCGACGCGGTCGTCCTGCCCGGCGGTTTCTCCTACGGCGACTATCTGCGCGCCGGTGCCATCTCCCGTTTCTCGCCGGTGATGGAGACCGTCATCGAGCAGGCGAAGGCCGGCCTTCCGGTGCTCGGTATCTGCAACGGCTTCCAGGTCCTCACCGAGGCCCATCTCCTCCCGGGCGCGATGCTCGGCAACGACCACCTTCACTTCATCTGCCGCGACCAGAAGCTGCGGGTGGAGAACGCGGAGACCGCCTGGACCGGTGACTACCGTGCCGGCCAGGAGATCCACATCCCGCTGAAGAACATGGACGGCCGGTACGTCGCCGACGCTTACATGCTCGACAAGCTGGAGGCGGAGGGGCGGGTCGTCTTCAGGTACCTGGACTTCAATCCGAACGGCTCGCTCCGCGACATCGCCGGCATCACCAACGAGGCCGGCAATGTCGTAGGCCTGATGCCGCACCCGGAGCACGCCGTCGAGCCGCTCATCGGCACCGGCCGTACCGACGGCCTCCCCTTCTTCACCTCGATCCTCAAGAAGCTGGTCAACGCATGAGCCGGACGCCTCTGGACACGGTCGAGCACGCGGCCGCGACCCCCGACGTCGAGCTGCCCTGGGCCGAACTCGGTCTGAAGAAGGACGAGTACGAACGGGTGGTGGAGATCCTCGGCCGCCGCCCGACCGGCGCCGAGCTCGCCATGTACTCGGTCATGTGGTCCGAGCACTGCTCGTACAAGTCCTCCAAGGTCCATCTGCGCCAGTTCGGCGAGAAGGCGCCGCAGAGCGACGCGCTGCTGGTGGGCATCGGTGAGAACGCGGGTGTCGTCGACGTCGGCCAGGGTTACGCCGTGACCTTCAAGGTCGAGTCGCACAACCACCCCTCCTACGTCGAGCCCTACCAGGGTGCGGCCACGGGCGTGGGCGGCATCGTCCGCGACATCATCGCGATGGGCGCCCGCCCGGTCGCGGTGGTCGACCCCCTGCGCTTCGGCGCCGCCGACCACCCGGACACCAAGCGCGTCCTGCCGGGCGTGGTCGCCGGCATCGGTGGCTACGGCAACTGCCTGGGCCTGCCCAACATCGGCGGCGAGGTCGTCTTCGACTCCTGCTACCAGGGAAACCCGCTGGTCAACGCCGGTGCCATCGGCGTGATGCGGCACGAGGACATCCACCTCGCCAAGGCTTCCGGCACGGGCAACAAGGTCATCCTGTACGGCGCCCGGACCGGCGGCGACGGCATCGGCGGCGCCTCGATCCTCGCCTCGGAGACCTTCGACGACGCGAAGCCCTCCAAGCGCCCGGCCGTCCAGGTCGGCGACCCCTTCCAGGAGAAGCTCCTCATCGAGTGCACCCTGGAGGCCTTCCGGGAGAAGCTGGTCGTCGGCATCCAGGACCTGGGTGCGGCGGGCCTGTCCTGCGCCACGTCCGAGCTGGCCTCGAACGGCTCCGGCGGCATGCGCGTCACCCTGGACGACGTCCCTCTGCGTGACTCGACTCTCTCCCCCGAGGAGATCCTCATGAGCGAGTCGCAGGAACGCATGTGCGCGGTGGTCGAGCCGGAGAAGGTCGACCGCTTCCTGGAGATCTGCGCCAAGTGGGACGTCATCGCCACGGTCATCGGCGAGGTCACCGACGGCGACCGCCTGGAGATCTACTGGCACGGCGGCAAGATCGTCGACGTCGACCCGCGCACGGTGGCCCATGAGGGCCCGGTCTACGAGCGTCCCTACGCCCGCCCGGACTGGCAGGACACCCTCCAGGCCGACGATGCGAACAAGCTGGAGCGCCCGGCCACCTCGGAGGATCTGCGGGACCAGGTCCTGAAGCTGGTGGCCTCCCCCAACCAGGCCTCCAAGAAGTGGATCACCCAGCAGTACGACCACTTCGTGCAGGGCAACACGGTGCTGGCCCAGCCCGAGGACTCGGGCATGATCCGCATCGATGAGTCGAGTGGCCTCGGCGTCGCCATCGCCACGGACGGCAACGGCCGGTACGCCAAGCTGGACCCGTACGCGGGCGCCCAGCTGGCGCTGGCGGAGGCCTACCGGAACGTGGCGACGACGGGTGCCAAGCCGCTCGCGGTGTCGGACTGCCTGAACTTCGGCTCGCCCGAAGACCCGGCGGTGATGTGGCAGTTCGTGGAGGCGGTACGTGGTCTGGCGGACGCCTGCCAGCAGCTGGGCACGCCGGTGACCGGCGGCAACGTGTCTCTGTACAACCAGACGGGCGAGGCGGCGATCCACCCGACGCCGGTGGTCGCGGTCCTGGGCGTCATCGACGACGTGGCCCGCCGCACACCGGTCGCCTTCCAGGAGGAGGGGCAGCTGATCTACCTCCTCGGCGACACCCGCGAGGAGTTCGGCGGCTCGGCCTGGTCCCAGGTGGTCCACGACCACCTCGGCGGCCTGCCTCCGCGGGTCGACCTGGAGCGCGAGCGGCTACTGGCCGAGATCCTGATCTCCGCCTCCCGCGACGGCATGATCGACTCCGCGCACGACCTGTCCGACGGCGGCCTGGTCCAGGCGGTCGTGGAGTCCGCGCTGCTCGGCGGCAAGGGCGCCCGGCTGGTCGTACCGGACGGGCTGGACGCGTTCACCTTCCTGTTCTCCGAGTCGGCCGGCCGCGCGATCGTCGCCGTGCCGCGCTCGGAGGAGGTCCGCTTCAACGACATGTGCGGTGCGCGGGGCCTGCCGGTCACCCGCATCGGTGTCGTCGACGGTGACGCGGTGGAGATCCAGGGCGAGTTCGCGCTCACGCTGGAGGAATTGCGGAAGGCCCACGAGGAGACCATCCCGGCGCTGCTGGCGTAGTCCCTACGGCGCCGACGGCCCCGCCTGTTTCGACAGACGGGGCCGTTTCCTGTGCCGGTCGCCGGTCCGCCGGGTTCTCAGACGGGCGTGCTGATGGAGCGGGCCTTCGTGGCCTCACAGCGCGCCGCCGGGGACATGTCGGCCTGGTGGAAAAGGGCCTGAGGGGCTACGCGGTCAGGGCATAGGCTCACCGCCATGCCCCCTGCCCAGAAGCGCGCCCGCAGCTACGACCCCGCCAAGACCCGCGCCGCGGTCCTCGCCCAGTTCGGCAATGTCCGGGAGGCCGTTCGCGGCCTCACCCCCGAGCAACTCGCCCTGCCCACGCGGCTCGGCGAGTGGACCGTACGCGACCTCGTGGCGCACATCGGCATGGCGCTCACCGCGATCCACCGGGCGCTCGCCCTGCCCGAGCCGCCGAAGGCGGACGCCGTCCTGCTCGACTGGCCGTTCGCCACCGCGACCAACGCCGCCGCCATCGACGAGTTCACCCGGAACCTCGCCGCCGAACACCCCGACGCCGAGGCCTATCTCGCGGAGGTCGAGCAGTCCCTGCGCGCCCACCTCGAAGAGCACCCCGGCACCCGGATTCTCCAGACGAGTGCCGGCGCGATGTCCCTGGACGACTATCTGGTCACCCGAGCCGTCGAACTCGTCGTCCACACCGACGACCTCAACGCCGCCGTACCCGGCCTTCAGGTGCCGTACGACCGCCAGGCTCTGGCCGCCGCCACCCGGCTGCTCGCCGACGCCCTCGCCGCGAAGGCGCCCGGCGGCTCCACCGAGGTGCGCATGCCGCCGTACGCCGTCGTGCAGTGCATCGAGGGGCCCCGGCACACCCGCGGCACCCCGCCCAACGTCGTCGAGACCGACCCGCTGACCTGGATCCGGCTCGCCACAGGGCGCGTGAGCTGGAAAGAAGCTGTCGAGGAGGCCAAGGTGAGCGCCAGTGGGGAGCGGGCGGACATCGGGGGGCTGCTGCCGCTGATGTCGTAGCGAACCAGTCGTAGCGAACCAGTCGTAGCGAACCAGCCGTGGCGAATCGTCCTGGCGAACCGGTAGCGGAACCAGCTGTACCGCCGGGCCGTCGAACCGGCATGAACCGGCACAAGCAGCGCATGATCCTGACGGTGGCCGCCACGCTCGTCCCGCTCACGGTGGCCTGTGGCACCGGAAAGGCGGACAGTGGATCGGTGAGCGTCCCACAGCCCTTGACCGGCGTCGACTGGCGGGTCGACAGCCTCACCGTCGCCGGTACGACCCGGCACGCGCCCGCCGCGGCCCACCTCCGCATCGGCGAGGACGGCACCGCGGCCGGGAACCTCGGCTGCAACCAGTTCAGCGCCCGGGCCACGGTCCACGGCGACCACATCACCTTCGGTGCCCTGCGCACGACCAGGATGGCCTGCGCCCCGGACCGGATGGCCTTCGAGCGCGCCCTCTCCCGCGCCCTGACCACCGGCACGCTCGTCGCCAAGGCCGACGACGGGAAGCTGACGCTCACCGATGGCGCCGGCGACCGCATCCAGCTCAGCCGCAACGCCGAATGATCATGTGCGGCTCGCCCGGGTGATCACGTGCCCGCGCACCCGGATGATCACCCGCCGTACGCCCGAATGGTGTGCGACGCCTCACTCAGGAACTCCGTGAACCGGCCCGCGACCGCCGCACCGGGGCTCCGCGTGCCTGCCACAGAACCCAAAACACCTCGGCTGACCAGTGCAAACGAGGAAACCGACAAAGAGATCGGCACGAGGCGATCCGTCAGGAGCGCGTATCCCCAATTCGGACCAGTGGTCGACCTCGCCTACACTCGGTGGCGTGCCACGTGGTGACGGTCGACTCAATCACGATCTGCTTCCCGGCGAGAAGGGCCCCCAGGACGCTTGCGGCGTCTTCGGCGTCTGGGCTCCGGGTGAAGAGGTCGCAAAGCTCACGTACTTCGGGCTCTACGCCCTCCAGCACCGGGGTCAGGAATCCGCGGGAATCGCGGTCAGCAACGGCTCCCAGATCCTCGTCTTCAAGGACATGGGCCTGGTCTCCCAGGTCTTCGACGAGACCTCGCTCGGTTCGCTCCAGGGTCATATCGCGGTCGGACACGCCCGCTACTCGACCACCGGCGCCTCCGTGTGGGAAAACGCCCAGCCGACGTTCCGTGCCACCGCGCACGGCTCGATCGCCCTCGGCCACAACGGCAACCTGGTCAACACGGCTCAGCTCGCCGAGATGGTCGCCGACCTGCCGAACGACAACAACAGCCGTTCCAGCCGGGTCGCGGCCACCAACGACACCGACCTGCTGACGGCCCTGCTGGCCGCCCAGGTCGACGCGGACGGCAAGCCGCTGACCATCGAGGAGGCCGCCCACGCGGTGCTCCCGAAGGTGCGCGGCGCCTTCTCCCTCGTCTTCATGGACGAACACACCCTCTACGCCGCCCGTGACCCGCAGGGCATCCGCCCGCTGGTGCTCGGCCGCCTGGAGCGCGGCTGGGTGGTCGCCTCCGAGACCGCTGCCCTGGACATCACCGGCGCGAGCTTCGTGCGCGAGATCGAGCCGGGCGAGTTCATCGCCGTCGACGAGAACGGCCTGCGCAGCTCCCGATTCGCAGAAGCGAAGCCCAAGGGCTGTGTCTTCGAGTATGTGTACCTGGCCCGTCCGGACACCGACATCGCCGGCCGGAACGTGTACCTCTCCCGTGTGGAGATGGGCCGTCGGCTCGCCAAGGAGGCCCCGGTCGAGGCCGACCTGGTCATAGCCACCCCGGAGTCCGGCACCCCGGCCGCCATCGGCTACGCGGAGGCCTCCGGCATCCCCTTCGGCGCGGGCCTGGTGAAGAACGCCTACGTCGGCCGGACCTTCATCCAGCCCTCGCAGACCATCCGTCAGCTCGGCATCCGCCTGAAGCTGAACCCGCTGAAGGAAGTCATCAAGGGCAAGCGCCTGGTCGTCGTCGACGACTCGATCGTGCGCGGCAACACCCAGCGGGCCCTGGTGCGGATGCTGCGCGAGGCCGGTGCGGCGGAAGTCCACATCCGGATCTCCTCTCCCCCGGTGAAGTGGCCCTGCTTCTTCGGCATCGACTTCGCCACGCGCGCGGAGCTGATCGCCAACGGGATGAGCATCGAGGAGATCGGCACCAGCCTCGGCGCCGACTCGCTCGCCTACATCTCCCTCGACGGCATGATCGAGGCGACCACCATCGCCAAGCCGAACCTGTGCCGCGCCTGCTTCGACGGCGAGTACCCGATGGAGCTGCCGGACCCCGAGCTGCTCGGCAAGCAGCTGCTGGAGACCGAGCTGGCCGCCGGTCCCGCCGCCACGGCCGCAGCCGACGCGATCCGTCGCCCGTAAGCCTCGTAGAAACCAACCCGAAAGATCCCAGGCAATGTCTGCTGTGTCTGATCAGTCGTCTCCGGCGACGGGCCGTTCCACCGGTGCTTCCTACGCGGCTGCCGGTGTCGACATCGAGGCGGGCGACCGCGCCGTAGAGCTGATGAAGGAGTGGGTGAAGAAGACCCAGCGCCCCGAGGTACTCGGCGGCCTCGGCGGCTTCGCCGGACTCTTCGACGCCTCCGCCCTCAAGCGCTACGAGCGCCCTCTGCTCGCCTCCGCCACGGACGGTGTCGGCACCAAGGTCGACATCGCCCGCCGTATGGGCGTCTACGACACCATCGGTCACGACCTGGTCGCCATGGTCATGGACGACATCGTGGTGTGTGGTGCCGAGCCCCTGTTCATGACGGACTACATCTGTGTCGGCAAGGTCCACCCCGAGCGCGTCGCGGCCATCGTGAAGGGCATCGCGGAGGGCTGTGTGCTCGCCGGGTGTGCTCTGGTGGGCGGCGAGACGGCCGAGCACCCCGGTCTGCTGGGCGCGGACGACTTCGACGTCGCCGGTGCCGGTACGGGCGTCGTGGAGGCCGACCGGCTGCTCGGCGCGGATCGCATCCGTAAGGGTGACGCGGTGATCGCCATGGCGTCCTCCGGGCTTCACTCGAACGGGTACTCCCTGGTCCGGCACGTCCTGCTGGACCGCGCCGGCCTCGCCCTGGAGGCGGAGGTCGCCGAGCTGGGCCGCAGCCTCGGTGAGGAACTGCTGGAGCCCACCAAGATCTACTCGCTGGACTGTCTGGCGCTGACCCGCACCACCGAGGTGCACGCGTTCTCGCACATTACCGGCGGCGGCCTCGCGGCCAACCTGGCCCGGGTGATCCCGGACGCGCTGCACGCCACGGTCGACCGCTCCACCTGGACCCCGGGCGCGATCTTCGACCTGGTCGGCCGGACCGGGAGCGTCGAGCGCCTGGAGCTGGAGAAGACCCTCAACATGGGCGTCGGCATGATGGCGATCGTCCCCGCGGAGTCCACCGAGGTGGCGCTCGCGACCCTGGCCGACCGGGGTGTCGAGGCATGGGTGGCCGGCGAGATCACGGACCGGGGCACGAAGGAGACCGGCGCCGAGCTGGTCGGGACGTATTCAAACTAAAGGCGCCTTCAACCTGAAGGCGCCGCCGCCTGACCGTGCGGACAGCACAGAAACCGGTCGGTGGCTCTGCCACCGACCGGCCTGGTCACTGCAAGGTCAAGCGCCGCGACGGTGCTGTTGGTGAGGATCCTTGTCGTCCTCTTCCTCGTCGTCGTCCTCGTAGAGGTCGGCGTAACGAGAGTAGAGATCGTCCTCGTCGTTCTCATCGTCCTCGAACGGCTCGCCGTTCGGCGGCTGGCTCGAAGTCGATGCGCCCAGTTCACTGGCCAGACGTGACAGGTCAGTCCCACCGCTGTTGTACTTCAGCTGGCGGGCGACCTTTGTCTGCTTGGCCTTGGCCCGGCCGCGCCCCATGGCTCGACCCCCTCGGTGACAGGGGCTCAACGGCCCCAGAGTCTGACACGCGTTCATGATCCGGAACGGACTCTCCGTGGAGAGGCCGGTCCGTAGGGCTTCCACGGTACCTGAGCCCGCGCCCATACGGTACGTCGCCCGCACCACGCGCGTGTGCACAGGACCTTCGAGGCGCCCTGTCCTCGCTGGTCAGTGGCGATTTTAACCACTTATCGGGGAACGACCCGCCGGTTGAAGTGAGAGTTCTCTCTAAGTTCCCGCCGACGGGTACCGCTCATGTGTGCGATCGGTTCAGTGTGCGGTGCGTCCCGCGCGGGCCTCGGCCATCCGCTGCTCGGCGATCCGGTCGGCCGCGGCGGCCGGCGGAATCCCGTCTTCCTTCGCACGTGCGAATATGGCCAGCGTGGTGTCGAAGATCTTCGCCGCCTTTGCCTTGCACCGGTCGAAGTCGAACCCGTGCAGTTCGTCGGCCACCTGGATGACCCCGCCGGCGTTCACCACGTAGTCCGGCGCGTACAGGATGCCGCGATCGGCGAGGTCCTTCTCCACACCCGGGTGCGCGAGCTGGTTGTTGGCCGCGCCGCACACCACCTTGGCTGTGAGCACCGGCACGCTGTCGTCGTTCAGGGCGCCGCCGAGCGCGCAGGGGGCGTAGATGTCGAGACCGCCGACATGGGCGCCCCGGATCAGCGCCTCCGTGTCGGCGACCGCCGTCACGCCCGCCGGGTACTGCTCGAGGATCCGCTGGACCGCGTCCGCGCGCACGTCCGTGATCACGACCTCGGCGCCCTCGTCGCGCAGATGCTTCACCAGGTGGTGGCCGACCTTGCCGACGCCCGCGATGCCGACCTTGCGGCCGCGCAGCGAGGGGTCGCCCCACAGGTGCTGGGCGGAGGCGCGCATGCCCTGGTAGACGCCGAAGGCGGTGAGCACGGAGGAGTCGCCGGCGCCGCCGTTCTCGGGGGAGCGGCCGGTGGTCCAGCGGCACTCGCGGGCCACGACGTCCATGTCGGCGACGTAGGTGCCGACGTCGCACGCGGTGACGTAGCGCCCGCCGAGCGAGGCGACCATCCGGCCGTAGGCGAGCAGCAGTTCCTCGGTCTTGTCGCGCTCCGGGTCGCCGATGATCACGGCCTTGCCGCCGCCATGGTCCAGACCGGCCATGGCGTTCTTGTACGACATTCCGCGCGCGAGGTTGAGGGCGTCGGCGACGGCCTCGGCCTCGGTGGCGTACGGGTAGAAGCGCGTGCCGCCGAGGGCCGGGCCCAGGGCGGTGGAGTGGATGGCGATCACGGCCTTGAGGCCGCTGGCGCGATCCTGGCAGAGCACGACCTGCTCGTGTCCTCCCTGGTCCGAGTGGAACAGGGTGTGCAGGACATCAGCAGGTGCGCCGGTTACGTCGGTCACTGTGGTGACTCCTGTGTAAATAGCGGCGAGTGGGGACGGGACCCCGTACGGGTGGCGGGGCGCCGTGCCCTGAGCGTAGAGCCTCGGCCCGACCACCATCCGTGCAGTGTTCAGGATCACTCTCGCGGGCCGTTCGTGCACGCATGTCCGTGGGACGATTTGCAGTGGTTTTGCAGTGGTTCTCGCAGCGGTTTTCGAGCCAGGCCCGGTGGGGAGGGAGCAGGCGTGCCGAAGGTGTCCTCCGTGGTCGTCCCCTATGCCGCGTATCTGCGCGTGTACGAGCCGCTGGGCGCCTTCCCGGAGCCGGAGCGCAGCCACTGGGCGCGTTACGCCCGCCGCCCCGACCGCCCCTCCTACCAGGACGAACTGCGGCGCTCACTGGCCGACTTGCTGCCCACCCCGCCGGTCGCGGTGCCGGTGCACGAGAGCGGCGACGCCTTCGTGCTGGAGGTCGACGGCGTGGTCTGTGTGTGCCCCTGGCGGACCCGGCTGCGCGGCTGGCAGGCGCTGGACGAGCTGGCGGAGGAGCTGCCGGCGGCGGTCCTGGACGCGGTGCTGCCCCCGGTCGTACGCCGTCAGGCCGCCCAGGACTACGAGCGCTGGCTCGCCCGCAACCCCGACGCCCGCCCGTGGATCCGTACGGCGACCTGGCAGGTGCCGCTGAACTGGTTCGTGCT
This sequence comes from Streptomyces roseochromogenus subsp. oscitans DS 12.976, assembly GCF_000497445.1. Taxonomy (NCBI): domain Bacteria; kingdom Bacillati; phylum Actinomycetota; class Actinomycetes; order Kitasatosporales; family Streptomycetaceae; genus Streptomyces; species Streptomyces roseochromogenus. Next base: position 4,936,672 of record NZ_CM002285.1, read on the forward strand.
GGTCTCCGACGAGGAGCGGCGGTACGAGAAGGGCACCGCCGACGTGCCGCCGCTGCTGCGCTACCGCACGCCCATGGTGCAGGCCCGGCGGCGGGTGGCGCGGGCGCTGCGCACGCTGAAGGACAGTGTCGAGGAGGGTCCGCTGATCGACGGCCTGGTGGACGTCGGCCGCTGGCTGGAGGAGTTCCACCCGCGCTCGCTGGTGGAACTGGACTACGGCGGTCTGGTGCATGTGCTGCCGGCCGGCGAGTTGGAGGGCGACCACTCGGCGGCGGAGGTGGCCGACGGCATCGAGGCGCTGCGCCGGGGCGACGGGGCGGCGGCCGGGGAGACCTATGTGCGGCTCGTGGAGCGCTGGCGGGCGGTAAGGGACCGGCGTTCCGCGAACTGACGTTCCCTGAACGGCGGAAAGTGACGTACGTCACGGCTCGAACGGTGTCGAACGACGTACGGTCTACGACACTTGACCCCGTGAAGGGACGTTGGTCCCGATCTGGACTTTTGTCTCAAGGGTGATGGACGGCACTTACGCGGCCCTTGCGTCTCTTGCCGCCCCTCATGCCAAAATAGGACAAGGAGTCCGGGGAGGGCTCCTTCCGTCCAACTATGATCCATCGTGGGCGGAATCTCGGTATTGCACGCTTTGGGGGGTCTCGTGACTCCTGATCGTCCTGTGACTGATCGTCACAGTGGCGTGACTGTCCGCTATGGCATGGTCCATCGGCTTCCGTCGCTGATGAACACCTGGGAGGGCAATTCCATCGGTTTGGCCGACGCGGCTGGACAGATGGTGTAGTTGTAGTGCCGAGGACAAGCCGTTCGTCCTATAACCGACTCGACTCGCGTCCACCATTTCGGGCAACGCGGGTCAAGGTGCAGAATTTAGAGGAAAGAACCGAGAAGGTTCGGTTCTCCCGAGGAGGCCGCTCATGACCGCTCGCACCCCTGATGCCGAGCCGCTGCTGACCCCGGCTGAGGTCGCCACGATGTTCCGCGTCGACCCGAAGACGGTCACGCGGTGGGCGAAGGCCGGCAAGCTCACTTCCATCCGTACGCTCGGCGGGCACCGCCGCTACCGCGAGGCTGAGGTCCGCGCTCTGCTCGCGGGTATCCCGCAGCAGCGCAGCGAGGCCTGAACAACTCCATAACCGGGCAAAACGGCTGGTCCCCCAATCTGCCGAGGCGCCCGGAACCCTAGCTCCAAGCGACGCGGGACCTGCCCCAACAGGGCCCACGCCCAAGCCGAAGAGAACGTTGTAGGCAGCGACACAGGGTGCGTCGTAGATCGCGCTGGACTCCGCCGGGTCCAGCGCGATCTTTTTTGTGCGCTGGTCGGGGTGGGGGTGGGCCTCTGTGAGCGGCCTTGTCGGAGTCTGGGCGGGGCTGCTGGAACCGCTGTGCGTGACCACCGAGGGGGGTGCAATTGCACATATTAAATTGACCAGTTGTAGGGCGGGGGTAAGTTCCACCCTTTCAAAAACTCATGCGGTGACTCCCGTCACACGTCGCGCTGGTTGTTGCCGGCGGCATGTGTGCGCTAGAGGAGCGGCCTGTTCCAGCGTGCCACGTGGGGTGGGCTGTTGGGGCCGACGTTGGTCACGCGCTGCGGGGACTTTCGTCCTCGACGTCGTCCTCGCCCGCCTCCCGGACTCGCGGGCCGGCGTCCATCGCCAGCCGCAGCAGGTGATGGCAGATCGGGCAGTGGCGGGTCAGATGCCGGTAGGACGAGGCGGCCGACAGATGGGCCCGGAGCAGCGCCCGCGTCTCATGCCTGACCGATGCCGCCATACCCCACCTCCGCGGACCGCCCAGGGGAACGGGCCCTGGTCCTTGGGTACCGACGGAATGTGACGCCGTCAAGACGACGGACACCCTGCAGTGGAACGGAAGAAGGGCCCCACGAGGGGGCCCTTCGCTGATGCGGTCCTGGCGGGATTTGCTGTGTCTGTTTGCGGCTCCGCCGCGGGCGCGGCCTTCGTCTTGACGGGGTGGTCGAGTCGGTTGTGTAGGCATGTTGAAGGCCCCCATCCGGGCGGGATGAGGGCCTTCACTGATGCGGTCCTGACGGGATTTGAACCCGCGGCCTCCACCTTGACAGGGTGGCGAGCACTCCAAACTGCTCCACAGGACCAGGTTTCGCGGCGCTTGGCTGGTGCGTTGCGCTGCGAGAAGAGACTGTACAGGAGGTGGGGCCGCCTGGTCGAACTCACCCCCTGTGCACACGCGATTACGGTACGGCCGCGTCGATCGCCTTCACGATCCGCTTGTCGGAGACGGGGTACGCCGTGCCCAGGGCATGGGCGAAATAGCTGACCCGGAGTTCCTCGATCATCCACCGGATGTCCAGGACCTGCCGCGGCACCGGGCGGCCCTGGGGGAGCTGCTCCAGGAGCCAGGCGTACTCGTCCTGCATCTCGTGGACCTTCTCCATGCGCGTCGTGTCCCGCTGGACGTTCGTCGGCATCTGCTGCAGGCGCCGGTCGGCGGCGACCATGTACCGCATCAGGTCGGGCAGGCGGCGTATGCCCGCCCACGTGACGAATCCCGGCTTCACGAGGGCGTCCAGCTGCTTGCGGACGTCCGTCAGGTTCGCGAGCAGCGTCGGGCTGCTCACGGCCTTCAGGCGGCGCTCGCAGGCCTGCCAGGCCGCGAGGACCTGCTGCACCTGGCCGACCGTGCGGACCGTCGTGCCGACGATCTCCGCGCGCACCTTGTCGTAGAGCTTCCGGTGCGACTCCTCGTCCCACGCCGGCCCGCCGAAGTCTGCGATCAGCTTGTCCGCCGCCGCCATCGCGCAGTCGTCGAACAGGGCCTGGACGGAGCCGTGGGGGTTGGCGGACAGGGCCAGCTTCTGGGCGTTGGTCAGCTTCTCGGACGCGAACTTCGCCGGGTTCACCGGGATGTTCCGCAGGATGAGCCGCCGGGTGCCCTGCCACATCGCCTCGGCCTGCTCCGCCTCCGTGTCGAAGAGGCGGACCGAGACCGTGTCGCCGTCGTCCACCAGCGCCGGGTACGCCTTCACGGGCTGGCCGGCGCGGCGGGTCTCGAAGACCCGGGTGAGCGTGCCGATCGTCCAGTCGGTGAGGCCCTTGCGCTCCAGGGACTCGCCGCCCTCGCGGGAGGCCGTAGCCGCGGCCGCCTGGGACAGGGCCTGCCTCGCCTTCGGCTTCAGCTTGAGCTTCAGCGCCTCCAGGTCCTTGTCCTCGGCCAGCTTCCGGCGTCGCTCGTCGACGATCCGGAAGGTGATCTTGAGGTGGTCGGGGACCTTCGCCCAGTCGAAGTCCTCCGCCTCGAACGGGACGCCCACCATCCGCTTCAGCTCCCGCGCCATCGTCACGGTCAGCGGCTCCTGGAGGGGCTCCGCCCGCTCCAGGAAGGCCTTCGCGTAGTTCGGCGCGGGCACGTAGTTGCGGCGGATCGGTTTGGGCAGGGTGCGGATCAGCTCCGTCACGACCTCCTCGCGCAGGCCCGGGATCTGCCAGTCGAAGCCCTCGTCCGTGACCTGGTTGAGGACCTGGAGCGGGACGTGGACCGTCACACCGTCCGCGTCCGCGCCCGGCTCGAACTGGTACGTCACCCGGAACGTGAGCTGCCCCTGCCGCCAGGAGTCCGGATAGTCGGCCTTCGTGACCGCCTCCGCCGACTCCCGGATGAGCATCTCCCGCTCGAAGTCCAGGAAGTCGGGCTGCTCGTGCCGCTTCCGCTTCCACCAGGAGTCGAAGTGGGCGCCGGAGACGACATGGTCCGGCACCCGCTGGTCGTAGAAGTCGAAGAGCGTCTCGTCGTCGACCACGATGTCCCGGCGCCGCGCCCGGTGCTCCAACTCCTCCACTTCGCTGAGGAGTCTGCGGTTGTCGGCGTAGAACTTGTGGTGCGTGCGCCAGTCGCCCTCGACGAGCGCGTTGCGGATGAACAGCTCGCGGCTCGTCTCCGGGTCGATGCGGCCGTAGTTCACCTTGCGCTGGGCGACGATCGGGACGCCGTACAGCGTGACCTTCTCGTACGCCATCACCGCCGCCTGGTCCTTCTCCCAGTGCGGTTCGCTGTACGTCCGTTTCAGGAGGTGCTCGGCGAGCGGCTCGACCCAGTCGGGCTCGATCTTGGCGTTGACCCGCGCCCACAGCCGGCTCGTCTCCACCAGCTCCGCCGACATCACGAACTTCGGCTGCTTCTTGAACAGAGCCGAGCCCGGGAAGATCGCGAACTTGGCGCTGCGGGCGCCCAGGTACTCGTTCTTGTTGCCGTCCCGTACGTCCTTCATCCCGATGTGGGAGAGCAGGCCGGCCAGGAGCGAGACATGGACGCGGTCGCCGGCCGCGTCCTCCTCGTTGAGGTGGATGCCCATCTGCTTGGCGACCGTGCGCAGCTGGGTGTAGATGTCCTGCCATTCGCGGATGCGCAGGAAGTTCAGGTACTCCTGCTTGCACATCCGCCGGAACGAGCTGGAGCCCCGCTCCTTCTGCTGCTCGCGGATGTAGCCCCAGAGGTTCAGATAGGCGAGGAAGTCGCTGGTCTCGTCCTTGAAGCGGGCGTGCTGCTGGTCGGCCTGGGTCTGCTTGTCGGCCGGGCGCTCGCGCGGGTCCTGGATGGACAGCGCGGCGGCGATGACCATGACCTCGCGGACACAGCCGTTCTTGTCGGCCTCCAGCACCATCCGGGCCAGGCGCGGGTCGACGGGCAGCTGGGCCAGCTTGCGGCCGGTGTCGGTGAGCCGCTTGCGGACGTCCTTCTCGGCCGGGTTGAGCGCGCCCAGCTCCTGCAGCAGCTGCACGCCGTCGCGGATGTTGCGGTGGTCCGGCGGGTCGATGAAGGGGAACTTCTCGATGTCGCCGAGGCCGGCGGCGGTCATCTGCAGGATGACGGAGGCGAGGTTCGTCCGGAGGATCTCCGCGTCCGTGAACTCCGGGCGGCCGAGGAAGTCGTCCTCGGAGTACAGCCGGATACAGATGCCGTCGCTCGTCCGGCCGCAGCGGCCCTTGCGCTGATTGGCGCTGGCCTGGGAGATCGGCTCGATGGGCAGCCGCTGGACCTTGGTGCGGTGGCTGTAGCGGCTGATCCGGGCGAAGCCGGGGTCGATGACGTACTTGATCCCGGGCACGGTGAGGGATGTCTCGGCGACGTTGGTGGCCAGAACGATCCTGCGCCCGGTGTGCGGCTGGAAGACCCGGTGCTGCTCGGCGTGCGACAGCCGGGCGTACAGCGGAAGGATCTCTGTGAAGCGGTACTGCTTCTTGGTGAGGGCATCCGCCGTGTCCCGGATCTCCCGCTCACCGGACAGGAAGACGAGGATGTCGCCCTGGCCCTCGGCCTGGAGTTCCTCGACCGCATCGCAGATCGCGGTGATCTGGTCCCGGTCGGCGTCGTCGCTCTCCTCCTCGAGGAGGGGCCGGTAGCGGACCTCCACGGGATATGTCCGCCCGCTGACCTCGATGATCGGGGCGTCGCCGAAGTGCCGCGAGAAACGCTCGGGATCGATGGTCGCGGAGGTGATGACGACCTTGAGGTCAGGCCGCTTCGGCAGCAGCTGTGCGAGATAGCCGAGCAGGAAGTCGATGTTGAGGGACCGCTCGTGAGCCTCGTCGATGATGATCGTGTCGTAGCCGCGCAGTTCGCGGTCGGTCTGGATCTCGGCGAGCAGGATGCCGTCCGTCATCAGCTTGATGAAGGTGGCGTCCGGGTTCACCTGGTCCGTGAAGCGGACCTTCCAGCCGACGGCCTCACCGAGGGGCGTGCGCAGCTCCTCCGCGACCCGCTCGGCGACGGTACGGGCGGCGATACGGCGGGGCTGGGTGTGCCCGATCATGCCACGCACGCCGCGCCCCAGCTCCATACAGATCTTGGGGATCTGCGTGGTCTTGCCGGACCCTGTCTCACCGGCGACGATGACGACCTGGTGATCGCGGATGGCCTCCGCGATCACGTCCTTCTTCTGACTGACGGGCAACTGCTCGGGGTACGAGACGGCGGGCACACGGGCACGCCGTTCACCGATCCGTGCCTCGGCCTTGCCGACCTCCGCCTCGATCTCGGCGAGGACGGCGGCGCGGGCCTCCGGCTTACGGATCTTGCGCGCGCCCTCGAGCCGCCGGCCGAGCCGATGCGCGTCGCGCAGCGACAACTCGGTCAGACGGGGAGCGAGGGTGCCGAGAACGGGGGCGGGATGCGTAGACATACGCGATCCAGGATCTCACCCCGTCCGAAAAACACGCGAACGATTTGACCGCGCTGCTCAGGGAGTGCGCTGAGTCGGCGGCGTGGCGGTCGGCGGGGTCGAGGCCGGCGCGGCGCCCGGCCGGCCCAGCGCGATCGACTTCGCCGTGCTGGAGACGGCCTTGATGCCCAGGTAGGCGGTGGTCATGCTGCTCACGGCAGTGAACGCGGCGGTCAGGATGCCGACGGTCACGGACGTGTCCCCGTGGAGCCGCCACACCCCGAAGATCGCGACGGCGGCTATCGCCAGATTGCTGATGACCACCGCGAGCAGCCCGTACCGCGCCCGCACCTTCTCCAGCGCACTGTCCGCCGTCATGGCGACGGCCTGGTCCTGGCTCATCTCCCCGTTTCCCCGTTCCCTTGTTCCTGATCATAGGGGCCGTGGCGCGTACGCAACCCTGATCAAGGATTTACCTGTTCCTCGTTGTGCGTGGTCGGTGGTGTGGCTAGCGTTCCCCCGCCCCCCATCTGCGGATCTTGCATCGGCATTGATCGGCAGCATCCGACTGTCATGGGCAGACCACTCGGTCCCCCATCGCCACCACCAGAAGGGCATTTCCTTGCGCTCAAGGAGACGTCGGGCGGCATCCACCGCCGCCCTGCTGTCCACCACGGCACTCATATCGACCGGATGGCTCACGGCCACCGCGTCCGCCGCACCGTCGGCCACCGGGGCACCCCACGTCAAACACCTCTGCGCCCATGCCACCACGCCGGGCCACATGGCGTGCCTCGCCGAGGCTCGCACCGACGTCGTCCAGCATCTGACCGTCAGCCCGAACACCACCCCGTCCGGCTACGGCCCCTCGGACCTGCAGAGCGCCTACAACCTGCCATCCTCCAGCGCCGGTTCGGGCCGCACCGTCGCGATCGTCGACGCCATGGACGATCCCAATGCCGAGACCGACCTCGCCGCCTACCGGTCCCAGTACGGCCTCCCCGCCTGCACCACGGCCAACGGCTGCTTCAAGAAGGTGAACCAGACCGGCGGCACCACCTACCCGAGCGCGGACTCCGGCTGGGCCGGCGAGATCTCCCTCGACCTCGACATGGTGAGCGCCGCCTGCCCGCAGTGCCACATCCTGCTCGTCGAGGCCTCCTCCACGGGCATGGCCGACATCGGCACGGCCGAGAACAAGGCCGTCGCCCTCGGTGCGAAGTACGTCTCCAACTCCTTCGGCGGCACCGAGGACCCGACCGAGACCACCGCCGACGTCCAGTACTTCAACCACCCCGGCGTCGCCATCACCGTCAGCGCGGGAGACAGTGGCTACGGCGTCCAGTACCCGGCCTCCTCCCCCTACGTCACCTCGGTCGGCGGCACCTCCCTCAGCCGCGCGGGCAACACCCGCGGCTGGAGCGAGTCGGTCTGGTCCAACGACAGCACCGACGGCACCGGATCCGGCTGCTCCGCCGACGAGGCCAAGCCCACCTGGCAGTCCGACACCGGCTGCGGCAAGCGCACCGTCGCCGACGTCTCCGCGGTCGCCGACCCGGCCACCGGCGTCGCCGTCTACGACACCTACGGCGCCTCCGGCTGGAACGTCTACGGCGGCACCAGCGCCTCCTCGCCCCTCATCGCGGCCACCTACGCCCTCGCCGGCACCCCGACCGCGAACAGCTACCCGTCCTCGTACCTCTACGGCCACAGGCCGGCGCTGAACGACGTCACCTCGGGCAGCAACGGCACCTGCTCGACGAGCTACCTGTGCACGGCCGGCACCGGCTATGACGGCCCGACCGGCCTCGGCACCCCCAATGGCATCACTGCCTTCGCCGGCGGCGCCAACACGGTCAACTCGCTGCAGCCCGGTCAGAAGCTCACCTCCGGCCACCGCCTGAGCAGCGCGAACATCACGCTGACGATGGGCAGCGACGGCAACCTGGTCGCCTACCTCAAGACGAACGGAACGAGCAGCAGCGGCCCGGCGATCTGGTCCAGCGGCACCTCCGGCCACTCCGGCGCCTATGCCTTCATGCAGACCGACGGCAACTTCGTCGTCTACTCGAGCACCGGCAGTGCGCTCTGGTCCACCCACACCTCCGGCCACAGCGGCGCCTACTTCCTGGTGCAGGACGACGGCAACATGGTGGTCTACGGCTCCGGCGGCGGGCCCGGCACCGGCGGTTCACTGTGGTCGGACGGCACCTACGCGCGGTCGGCGAAGATCGGCTCGGGCCAGAAGCTCCAGGGCGGCTGGTGGGCCCAGACCCAGTACACCCGCCTGGTGATGCAGCCGGACGGCAACTTCGTGATCTACCGCAAGCACGACGGCAAGGCGATCTGGTCCACCGGCACGTCCGGCCACTCCGGCGCCTATGCCTTCATGCAGACCGACGGCAATCTCGTCGTGTACTCGAGCACCGGCAGCGCGCTCTGGTCCACCCACACCAGCGGCCACACCGGCGCGTACGCCCTGCTGCAGAGCGACGGCAACTTCGTCGTCTACACAAGCACCGGCGGACCGGGCAAGGGCGGCGCCCTGTGGGCCAGCAACTCCCGGTCGTACGTGCCCTGAGCCGTACGTTCTCTTGGAAAATGACGATGACCTGGGGAAAACCCCAGGTCATTGCCGTATGTGGAGGGCGTACCCGCCGTTGGCGCAGGCGACACGAAAGAGCCCCCCTCCAGTTGCACCGGAGAGGGGCTCAAGCCCTGTAAGGGCGGCTGTGGCTGGGGCCGGGGTCGAACCGGCGACCTTCCGCTTTTCAGGCGGACGCTCGTACCAACTGAGCTACCCAGCCACGGTGTTTCACGTGAAACACCAGCGGTCCTGACGGGATTTGAACCCGCGGCCTCCACCTTGACAGGGTGGCGAGCACTCCAAACTGCTCCACAGGACCAAGCGTGCGTGCAACAGTGTCGCACACGGTATTGCGTGCCCCCAACGGGATTCGAACCCGTGCTACCGCCTTGAAAGGGCGGCGTCCTAGGCCGCTAGACGATGAGGGCTATCGGCCCGCCTGGGCGCTTCTCAGCGCGTCGGGGACGTGAGAAGCATATGGGATGGCGGGGAGTATCGCCAAAACGGTTTACGGCGACGAGGTGGAAGAGGCGGGGGAAGGGGTTGCCGGGGTGGGGGTGGCGCTCGGTTTGCCGTGGTGGGTCCGCTGGTGGAGGGCGTCGTCGGCCAGGTGGCGGCTGACCTCGGCCGTCGTCTCGCCCAGGCCGCCCAGTTTGATCGCGTCCCAGGCCTGCAGCCGCCGGCTGTCGCGGTCGAAGTAGAGGATCGAGGCCTCGATGGGGGCCGGGTAGGTGTGCTCCACCGCACGCAGCCCGCTGCCGCCCGTGGAGCCCTCCATGCGCAGCCTCGTGCCGTAGGGCAGCTTCTCGTCCCCCTCGTGGTGCAGATGGCCGCACAGCACGAGCGGCACCTCGCCGTCCGTCTCGCGGGCCGCGGCCGGCTCGTGGGCGACGGCGACGTCGACCGGGGTGTGCCGGGCCTTCTGGTCGCGCAGGGCGCTGGCCAGCCGGTCGCCCGCCAGCTGCTCGGCCGCGTCGCCGCCGGGCACCACCGAGCGGTCGGGGGTGAACTGCGGGTCGCCGATGCCCGCGAAACGCAGTCCGGCGACCGTCTGGGCGCGGCCGTCGTCCAGGACGTGCACGTTCTTCATCCGCTCCAGATAGCGCTGGGTGGTCAGCGAGTCGTGGTTCCCGCGCACCCAGACGTACGGCACCCCCAGGTCCCGGATCGGGTCCAGGAAGCCGTTCTCCGCCGCGATGCCATGGTCCATCGTGTCGCCGGAGTCCACGATCACGTTCACCTTGTACTGCTCCACCAGCGAGGCGATGATCTTCCAGCTCGCCGGGTTGAGGTGGATGTCCGACACGTGCAGGACCCGGATGGTGGAGGGATCCGGCTCGTAGGCCGGGAGCGTGGAGGTGACGTCGTAGAGCTTCGTCACGTTCGTCACCAGGCGGGCCAGCTCCTTCTGGTAGACGTCGAAGTCGGAGACGATGCTGCGCGCGTTGCCGACCACCTGCGGTGCCGAGATGAGCAGGCCGGAGAACTTCGGCTCGAGTATCGACTTCGGGTTCCAGGTGGCGGCCGCACTCGCCCCGGACGCGGCCAGCAGGGTCAGGGCGAGGCCGCCGGCGGTGAGGGCCCGGCGGGGGCTGCGGTAGACGGCGAGACCGAGGGCCGTGGCGCCGGCGACCACGGCGACACAGGAGCGCACGGCCAGGTCCAGCGTGTCGTGCTCGACGTCCTTGACGACCTCGTCCTGCAGTCCGGAGATCCGCTCGGGGTGGTCGACCAGCGCCTGGGAGCGCAGTGGGTCGAGCTGGTCCACGTTCACGTCCAGGCGGACGGGCGCCACATGGCTGTCCAGGGTGAGCGCGCCCAGCGGCGAGATATTGATCTTCGTGCCGCCGGTGAGGGACGGGCGCAGCGCCATCGTCGTGTTCATGGGGCCGACCGGGGCCCGTACGTTCCCCACGATCAGCAGCCCCAGCCACGCGCCGACGAGGACGACGGCGGTGAGACCGAGGGCACGGAGCCAGGGGCGTGGGCGGGCGGTGACGTCCGGTGCGGCGGGTTCTGGGACGGCGGGTTTCGAGACGGTGGGTTTCGGGTCGGCGTGTTTCGGAGCGGGGTGCGGGCGGGCGCCGTGGGCGGCGTGGCGCAGGCGGTGCGTCATCGTGCGGAGGGCTGCGACGGGAACGCGGACCATTGGTGCCGTATGCCCAAGTCCGCTCGCGGATATGCGGTGCCGCACCGCTCTCGTACGGGCCCCCGTACCCGACAATGACCGTGTGCTGGAGATGACGCGCGAGGAGTTCGAGGAGCTGGTCGCCGAGGCGCTCGACCGGATCCCGCCGGAGCTGACGCGGCTCATGGACAACGTGGCGGTGTTCGTGGAGGACGAACCGCCCGTCGACGACCCCGAGCTGCTCGGCCTGTACGAGGGCACACCGCTGACCGACCGCGGCGAGTGGTACGCGGGTGTGCTGCCGGACCGGATCACCGTCTACCGCGGGCCGACGCTGAGGATGTGCGACAGCCGCGCGGACGTCGTCGCCGAGACCGAGGTGACCGTGGTCCACGAGATCGCCCACCACTTCGGCATCGACGACGCCCGGCTCCACACCCTTGGGTACGGGTGAGTGCGGCAGGGGTGAATGACGAAGTACGTACTACGGCCGAGGGGGTCGTAGACGTGCGTCGGCTTGTGGGTGGGCGTCGATGCGGACGGGGCGCGTGTCTTCTTGCGGGCGGCGGGAGTTGGGGAGGTTGACTCCGTTCCTTGCCTCCGGAGGTGGTCGCCGTGCGCCCCTTGTCCGTACCCGTCCGGCTCACCGTCTCGGTGCTGGCCCTCGCCGCTGCCGCCGGCTGTGTGAACGTGGGTGACGACGCGGTCCCGGCCAGGCCCTCGCACGCGGCCGGCCGGCACGGTGGCGAGGCGCCCGACGGCGGCCCGGTGGACGGTGCCGGCGGCTTCGGCGGGCACAACGGCAGGGCCGGCGAGGACAACAAGCACGAGCACGGCGGCAAGGCGAAGCC
>NZ_CM002285.1:4949261-4979123 GCF_000497445.1 Streptomyces roseochromogenus subsp. oscitans DS 12.976
GCCGCAGCTCGTCCAGCGCGAGCCGGCGCCGGCGGCGGGCGCCCCGGCGTGAGCGGCCGGGCCGGAGTGGATCCGGGTACCGGAACGGACCTGGCCAGATGAGGTGCGACCTGCGGCTATGAGGCTCGGTTTGCCTTCAGGGGTGGTGAGTGCGTATGGTGGTAGATCGTTTGATCCCATTTGCCCGGCGCCACCACAGAGCGCGCCGTGTGGCGCGTACTCTCCTTTGCCGTGGCGGACCGCATTGAGGCGGTCGTGAGCGAATCACGGAGTTGACGGGCGCGTGCCGAAGAGACTCCGGAAGGTTTCGCATTCGCATGTCCGTGTCCAGTACTGACCAGTTCGTCGTGTCCGAGAACGAGTTCAACGATCTCAACGAGATCGACCAGCTCGACAAGGATCTCACCGACGTGACGACCGAGGTCACCGAGGCCCCCGAGGCCGCTGACACCACCCCCCAGTCCCCCCAGATCACCTTCTCCGACCTCGGCCTGCCCGAGGGCGTCGTGCGCAAGCTCGCGCAGAACGGTGTGACGACCCCCTTCCCGATCCAGGCCGCGACCATCCCGGACGCCCTGGTCGGCAAGGACATCCTCGGCCGTGGCCGCACCGGCTCCGGCAAGACCCTCTCCTTCGGTCTGCCGACCCTGGCCACGCTGGCCGGCGGCCGCACCGAGAAGAAGCGGCCGCGTGCCGTGATCCTCACGCCGACCCGTGAGCTGGCCATGCAGGTGGCCGACGCCCTGCAGCCCTACGGCGACGTCCTCGGCCTGAAGATGAAGGTCGTCTGCGGCGGTACGTCGATGGGCAACCAGATCTACGCCCTGGAGCGCGGTGTCGACATCCTCGTCGCCACGCCCGGCCGTCTGCGCGACATCATCAACCGCGGCGCCTGCTCGCTCGAGGACGTGCAGATCGCCGTCCTGGACGAGGCCGACCAGATGTCCGACCTGGGCTTCCTGCCCGAGGTCACCGAGCTGCTGGACCAGGTCCCGGCGGGCGGCCAGCGCATGCTCTTCTCCGCCACGATGGAGAACGAGATCCAGACCCTCGTCGACCGTTACCTGAACAGCCCCGTCTCCCACGAGGTGGACGCGGCCCAGGGCGCTGTCACGACGATGTCCCACCACATCCTCATCGTGAAGCCCAAGGACAAGGCGCCGGTCACCGCCGCGATCGCCTCCCGCAAGGGCCGCACGATCATCTTCGTCCGCACCCAGCTGGGCGCCGACCGCGTCGCCGAGCAGCTGCGCGACGCCGGCGTGAAGGCCGACGCGCTGCACGGCGGCATGACCCAGGGCGCCCGCACCCGCACGCTGGCCGACTTCAAGGACGGTTACGTCAACGTCCTGGTCGCCACCGACGTCGCCGCCCGCGGTATCCACGTCGACGGCATCGACCTGGTCCTGAACGTGGACCCGGCCGGTGACCACAAGGACTACCTGCACCGCGCCGGCCGTACGGCGCGTGCGGGCCGTACCGGCACGGTCGTATCGCTCTCCCTCCCGCACCAGCGGCGCCAGATCTTCCGCCTGATGGAGGACGCCGGCGTCGACGCGGCCCGCCACATCATCCAGGGCGGTGCCGCCTTCGACCCGGAGGTCGCCGAGATCACCGGCGCCCGCTCCATGACCGAGGTCCAGGCCGAGTCCGCGGGCAACGCCGCCCAGCAGGCCGAGCGCGAGGTCGCCCAGCTCACCAAGCAGCTGGAGCGCGCCCAGCGCCGCGCCGCCGAGCTGCGCGAGGAGGCCGACCGGCTGGTCGGCCGGGTCGCCCGCGAGCGCGGCGAGGACCCGGAGACCGCGGTGGCCGAGGCCCAGGCGACGGCCGCGGAGGAGCTGGCGGTCGCCGAGGCCGCTGCCGCCGCCGAGAAGCGGGCCGAGCGCGAGGAGCGCCCGGCGGCTTCGGCGCCGTACGAGCGCCGGGAGCGGCGGAGCTTCGACCGGGACCGTGACGACCGTGGTGGCCGTGGTTTCGAGCGCCGTGACGAGCGTCGCCCGTTCGACCGCGACCGTGGCTTCGAGCGTCGCGACGACCGTGGCGGCCGTACCTTCGAGCGGCGTGACGACCGGCGCGACGAGCGTGGTGGCCGTGGTTTCGAGCGCCGTGACGAGCGTCGCCCGTTCGACCGCGACCGGGGTGGCGACCGTCCGTTCAACCGCGACCGGCGTGACGACCGCGGCGGTTTCGAGCGGCGTGACGAGCGTGGTGGCCGTGGTTTCGAGCGGCGTGACGAGCGTCGCCCGTTCGACCGCGACCGCAACGACCGCGGTGGCCGTACCTTCGAGCGGCGTGACGACCGCCGTGACGACCGTGGCGGCTTCCGCCGGGACGAGCGCGGCGGCCACCGGGGCAGCGACCGCCCCTTCAACCGCGACCGCCGCGACGACCGCCCGGGCTTCCGGTCTGCCGGCCACGAGCGCCCCTACGGCCGCCGTGACGACCACCGTGGCACCGGCTCCTTCGGCCGCCGCGAGGACAAGCCGCGCTGGAAGCGCAACGGCTGACGCAGCGCTGACGCAGGGTGAGCACTGCCGAGTGATCTGAGAAGGGCCCGTACGACGAGACGTCGTACGGGCCCTTTTTGGCCATAGCGTGACGCATGTCACGCCCCCGGGGAGGGAATTGCTGGGGGCATGACAGATGACGCGAGAGTGAGCGAGGCACATACGCCGTCGGACGAGGAACGGCTGGCCCAGCTCGGCTACACCCAGGTCCTCGCCCGCCGGATGTCGGCGTTCTCGAACTACGCCGTCTCCTTCACGATCATCTCGGTGCTGTCCGGCTGTCTTACGCTGTATCTCTTCGGCATGACCACCGGCGGGCCCGCCGTGATCACCTGGGGCTGGGTGGCGGTGGGCCTGATGACGCTGTTCGTCGGCCTGTCGATGGCCGAGATCTGCTCGGCGTATCCCACCTCGGCCGGCCTGTACTTCTGGGCCCACCGCCTGGCACCGCCCCGCTCGGCGGCGGCCTGGGCCTGGTTCACCGGCTGGTTCAACGTACTTGGCCAGGTGGCGGTGACGGCCGGCATCGACTTCGGCGCGGCGTCCTTCCTGGGCGCCTACCTGAACCTCCAGTTCGACTTCGAGGTGACCCCCGGCCGCACGGTCCTCCTCTTCGCCGCGATCCTGCTCCTGCACGGCCTGCTGAACACCTTCGGCGTGCGTATCGTCGCGTTCCTGAACAACGTGAGCGTGTGGTGGCATGTGCTGGGCGTGGCGGTGATCGTCGGCGCGCTCGCCTTCGTCCCTGGCCACCACCAGTCGGCGACGTTCGTCTTCACGAAGTTCGTGAACGGAACGGGCTGGGGCAGTGGCGCGTACGTCGTCCTCCTGGGCCTCCTGATGGCCCAGTACACCTTCACCGGCTACGACGCCTCCGCCCATATGACCGAGGAGACCCACGACGCGTCCACGGCGGGCCCGAAGGGCATAGTCCGCTCGATCTGGACGTCCTGGATAGCCGGCTTCGTGCTCCTCCTGGGCTTCACGTTCGCCATCCAGTCGTACGACAGGGAACTCGCGTCCCCGACCGGCGCGCCCCCGGCCCAGATCCTCCTGGACGCGCTCGGCGCCACGACCGGCAAACTCCTCCTGCTGGTGGTGATCGGCGCGCAGCTCTTCTGCGGGATGGCGTCGGTGACGGCCAACAGCCGCATGATCTACGCCTTTTCCCGCGACGGCGCGCTGCCCTTCTCCCGCGTCTGGCACACGGTCAGCCCGCGCACCCGCACCCCCGTGGCGGCGGTCTGGCTGGCCGCGCTGGGCGCCCTGGCCCTCGGCCTCCCCTACCTGATCAACTCGACGGCGTACGCGGCGGTGACGTCGATCGCGGTCATCGGCCTGTACATCGCGTACGTCATCCCGACCTTCCTGCGGGTCCGCAAGGGTGCGGCCTTCGCCCCGGGGCCGTGGCACCTGGGCCGCTGCTCGGGCCCGATCGGGGTCGTCTCCGTCGGCTGGGTCGTCCTGATCACGATCCTCTTCATGCTCCCGCAGGTCTCCCCGGTCACCTGGAAGACCTTCAACTACGCCCCCGTCGCCGTCCTGGTCGTCCTGGGCTTCGCCACGACCTGGTGGCTGGCCTCGGCCCGCCACTGGTTCCTCGACGGGGCGCGCGCCGCGACCCCGGAACCGGTCGAAAACTGACCATCCCACCCCCTACTCCCCCTCCGAACCCCGCCCGACGTGGCCGGGTCACCGATACCCGATCGGAGACCCGGCCTCGTCCGGCTATGCTCGGACAGGCAACATCGCCTGGGCCCTTAGCTCAATTGGCAGAGCAGTGGACTTTTAATCCATTGGTTGTGGGTTCGAGTCCCACAGGGCCTACGGATACGGAGGCGGGGTCACCCCCTCTGACCTGCTGTGCGGCGCTCGGGTCGACTTCGGTCGGCTCGGGCGCTGACTCGTTTCGGGGTCTTGCGCGAGCGATGCGTGAGCGGATGTGCTCAGCTCCGGCAGCCGCAGCCCGAAGCGCTCTTGGCTTCCGTGACGGTCAGGGTGGGGCCGGCTGAGGTTTCGGACGGAGTGCAGCAGGCGGTGACGCCGCAGCAGGCGCCGTCCGAGTTCCTTGCCTCGGAGTTCGCGTCCGAGGTGGTGGGCTTGGTGGCGCGGACGATGGCGGAGTGCATGCCGTCCGCGACGGGGTGCGTCGGGGTGATCTCGACGTCCGTGAACCCGGCTGCTTCCAGGCCCGCCCGGTATTCGGAGAAGGACAGCGCGCCGGCGATGCAGCCGACGTAGTCACCGCGCTCGGCACGCTGTTCGGGGGTGAGTGCGTCGTCGGCGACGACGTCCGAGACGCCGATACGGCCGCCGGGCCGGAGGACCCGGAAGGTCTCTGCGAAGACGGCGGGCTTGTCGACGGACAGGTTGATCACGCAGTTGGAGATGACGACGTCGATGGTGTTCGCCGGGAGGGGGATGGCCTCGATGGTGCCCTTCAGGAACTCGACATTCCTGGCGCCTGCCTTCTCGGCGTTGGCCAGGGCCAGGGCGAGCATCTCCTCGGTCATGTCCAGTCCGTACGCCTTGCCGGCCGGGCCGACGCGGCGGGCGGAGAGCAGGACGTCGATGCCGCCGCCGGAGCCGAGGTCGAGGACGCGTTCGCCTTCGCGGAGTTCGGCGACGGCGGTCGGGTTGCCGCAGCCGAGGGAGGCAGCGACCGCCTCGGCGGGCAGCGCGGCGCGTTCGTCGGCGGCGTAGAGGGTGGAGCCGAAGTTCTCGTCCACCTCGACGGGCTGCGGCCCGCAACATGCGGAGCCGCCTTCGGTGACCTTGACGGCTGCGGCGGCATACCGTTCGCGGACGGTTTCACGCAGGTCGGTGGACTGCTCGCTCATGGCTTCACTCCTGGGTGGCGGGGCATGGCGGTGCCCTGGAACGGCTTGTATTGACGTGTGTTGATACAACCTTGCGCGCTGGATCGAAAGACGTCAACATAGAGGCATGTCGAAGCAAGAGCTTGAGGTGGTCGGCCAGAACGCCACCTGCTGCCAGGGCCTGGCCGGCGCGCCGCTGGACGAGGAACGTGCCTCGGAGCTGGCGAAGGTTTTCAAGGCGCTGGGTGATCCGGTCCGGCTGCGGTTGCTGTCGATGATCGCCTCGCGGGAGGGCGGCGAGGTCTGCGTGTGCGAGATGACGCCCGCCTTCGACCTCTCCCAGCCGACGATCTCCCACCACCTCAAGCTGCTGAGGCAGGCCGGCCTGATCGACTGCGAGCGCCGCGGCACCTGGGTGTACTACTGGGTGCTGCCCGGCGCCCTGGACCGGCTCGCCGCCTTCCTGACCACCCCGCGGACCACCGGAGTGCCGGCGTGACGGTGCCCCTCGGCCGCCGCGTCGCCGCCGAGGCGGTGGGGACCGGGTTGCTCGTGGCCGTGGTCGTGGGTTCCGGCATCCAGGCGACCGAGCTGTCGCACGACGTCGGCGTGCAGTTGCTGGCCAATTCACTGGCCACCGTCTTCGGCCTGGGCGTGCTGATCACGCTGCTCGGGCCGGTCTCGGGAGCACACTTCAACCCCGCCGTCACCCTGACGGCCTGGCTCACGGGCCGCCGCGCCGGGACCGGTCCGGCCCTTCGTGAGGTGGCCGCGTACGTTTCCGCGCAGGTGGCCGGAGCGATCGGTGGCGCGGTCCTGGCCGACGCCATGTTCGCAAGGCCCCTGGTCAAGTTCTCCACCCACGACCGCTCCGCCGGCCACCTGTGGCTCGGTGAGGTCGTCGCCACAGCCGGGCTGATCCTGCTGATCTTCGGCCTCGACCGGATCGGCCGCGCCTCGCTCGCCCCGGCGGCGGTGGCCTCCTACATCGGGGCCGCCTACTGGTTCACCTCCTCCACGTCGTTCGCGAACCCGGCGGTGACCATCGGCCGCGCCTTCACCGACACCTTCGCCGGGATCGCCCCCGCCTCGCTCGTCCCGTTCATCGCGGCCCAGTTGGTTGGCGCCGCGCTCGGGCTGGGCGCCGTGGCGATGGTGTACGGACGTCCTGCCCATAGGGCAGACGATGTCGTCGTCCCGCACGGCGAGCCTGAACTCGCCTCCTCCTGACCTCCCTCCGCCCGCAAGGACACCCGCCATGACCACTGCCGCCCCGCGGCCCTCCGTGCTGTTCGTCTGCGTCCACAACGCCGGCCGCTCCCAGATGGGCGCCGCCTTCCTCACCCACCTCGCAGGGGACGCCGTCGAGGCGCGCTCGGCCGGCTCCGCACCTGCCGACGCCGTCAACCCGGCGGTGGTGCAGGCCATGAAGGAGGTCGGCATCGACGTCTCCGCCGAAACGCCGAAGATCCTCACCACCGAGGCCGTACAGTCCTCCGACGTGGTGATCACGATGGGCTGCGGGGACACCTGCCCCGTCTTCCCTGGCAAGCGATACCTGGACTGGCAGCTCGATGACCCGGCGGGCCAGGGTGTGGACGCCGTGCGGCCGATCCGGGACGAGATCGAGCGGCGAGTGCGCGCTCTGCTGGCCGAGTTCGGGATTCCTGCGGCATCGGCCTGAGCCGGCACCAGGGTCGGCTCGACTGCCTGGAGAAGTTCCAAAGCCTGCTCGACTGGGTCGGCTGACGGCCGACCAGCCAGGGCCCGGTCGATACGGAGATCCCAGACCGAGGTTTGGCGCCGTCGATCGGGCGGGGGCTACTCGTGGCCTCTGGACTTCCGGCGGGTCGCTGCGTGGATGGCCTGGGTGTACGGGGTGTCCGCGGCGCGTGTTTCCGGGTCGAGGTCGTTGAAAGGGATCAGGGCCTTGTGGTCGCTGTTCACCGTCTGTATCCAGGCGCACCAGGCGTTGTGGACGTCCTCGTCGGTCACCTGGTCTCCCTTGGCCAGCAGGAGGACGGCGTAGAGGCGGAACAGGTCGTCGGAGTCCGCGGGGGGCTTCGCGTGCGGGGGCAGGCAGGAGCGGATGAGGGCGGCGAGGGAGTCCAGGTAGGTCACACGGACAGTGTGCCCCCGAACAGGATCAGGTGCGCCACGGCGAACACGAGGGGGACGATCCGCTCGGAGGTGCCCAGCTCCGCGTAGCGTGCGCGCCGGCCGGGAAACGGATCCCGCTTGAGTATGTCCCACTCGTCGGCCATGAGCCGAGCGGCGAGGTGGTCCTCCAGCCTGTGGATGACCTGGAACTTCGCGCTGTTCAGGTCTCGGTAGCTGCGTAGTTGCATCCACCATGCGCCGGACAGGGTGATGCCCGCCAGAGCCACGGCGAGCGGCACCCACCAGGGAGACCGCGACAGACTGGGGGAGCCGAAGGCGACCAGGGTCACCAGGGTCGACTGCACCGACAGGAAGAAGGCGTTGGCGGTGCCTCGGCGAGCGGAGACCCGGTCGGCCATCTCCACGGCGAGTTTGTACAGCTCCAGTATCTCCGGCTGTTGGTCCAGTGTGTCCGGCTGCCGGTCCGGCTCAGGGGGCGTCGTCACCGGGCTCCTCCCGTGTGTCGAGCGCGGTCAACTGGTCCATCACGGGCTGGAGTTCGCGCCTGACCAGTCGGCTGAGCGTCCAAGTGCTGGACAGCCGTAGGGTCGTGGGGTCGAAGCGAATGAACTTCGCCGCCCAGTCCGGTCGGAAGACGATCAGTCCCTTGAGGGTGAAGTCCCAACGCAGCCGCTTCTTCCCGCCGTTCAGGAGCACCTCCCAGCGTGGCCGCTCGGGGCGGGCGGGCGGGGGGTAGTCCGGCAGGCCGGGGAGCGGGGGCCACAGACCAGTTGCCGGTGCGCCTGGTTCGGTGTGTGACCGGCGGTCGTACTCCTCCGCGACTGCTTCCCGGAAACGGTCGTACGTCGGGGCATCGCAGTAGGCCAGCAGCAACAGCCGCGTCGGCGGAACCAGGCGCACCGCCTCGGTGAACTCCCACACCGTGCCCGGACCGGGACCCGCCGCCAGCAGCACGGCGTGCGCACCCGCGATCAGCCTGCTCACCTGGGACTGCCAGTCGTTCAGCGGCAGATACCCGCGCGCCGCACCCGGCAGCGGCAGCGCCTCGTCGGGCTGGCCGATCGCGATGACCCGGCCGAACCGCCGGAAGCGGCGTACCAGGGACTCCTCGTATGTCAGCCCCGAGACGAGGAAGAAGTTCTGGGCGTTGCCGCCGCCCTGGATGTCGTCGGGCAGCCCGGACATGAGCGCATCGTGGGAGAACGGGCGCAAGTACAGCAGGTAGCGGGTGCCCGGCAGGCGGTCCAAGGACTCGATGACGTCGGCGATGTGCTGCTTGCCGCGCACCACGGTCTGCCGGCCGATCATGAAGACCGCCACGCCGGCGAAGAAGACCGCCACCGCTCCCAGCAGGCGTAACCACCAGCGGACGTGCGGAACGGACGACCACTGATCGCTCTCCACGCTCTGCCTGAAGAGCGTGAACCCCAGGAAGCCCGACGCCGTGCCCACGATCCGCAGGGTCCATCCGGCGGAGACCAGCACCCGCCCTCTCACCGCCCGCTGCGCACCACCCGGTGACGGGTTCTCGTGCGGCTGAGAGTCCGGGTTGAAGTCATGCTGGAAGAACGGGCTCCCGCTCATACGCGCGGTCCCCGCGCGGACGGGTGCCGGCAGAGAGCCTGGTTCCCCACCTGCGTCCCCCCTGCCGCTCCCGTCGGGCCTCGACCCTTCGGAAGATACGGCAACAGGCGGAGCTTTCGTGGGGAGTTGGCTCCGCCTATGCCTTGTGGTTGCTTGTGGTGCCTTGTGAGCGTCGTGCGATGTCGTCCGCCCACCATGGCCCGAGCACTCGGTCATCCGCACCGGCCCGGACGGCTACCTCTTCGTCTACCTCTTCGGCAGCGAGGGCCTGCGTCTCGACGTCCGCACATCCGCTTCCGTCCGGCCCGCGTGAGCCGCTTGTCGTGAGTGCGGGAACAGGCCGCGGACTCCACGTCCGCGGCCTGTTCCCGTTCACAACGAAGTCACCAGCAGAGCGAGCTAATCGTGTGGGTGTCGCACACGTAGTTGTTGTCGTGCTCCCCGGCGGAAGCGGACGGGGCCGCAACAGCTGTGAGGAGCCCGGCGATGAAGAGGGCAGCGATGTATCGCATGGGATCGGTCCTTTCTGGATCCTCCGGCAAGACACGTGTCTTGGGGGCTTGCGTCCAAGGCTTGCCCAGACGCGCACAGACCGCATATCGAACATACATACCGTCTGTAATCGGACCAGGTTGCCGAGCACCTCTTTCATCCATCTGGGCTTCCGCCCATCCGGACCGGAGGGCGCGCTTCGAACGTCACCGGCCGGCCGTCGCGCGGACCAGCGGCGCCGAGCGGCTTCGGCGGCGGGTCCGGCCGTGGCGGCCGACGGGGGCGACGGCGAACGGCGGCTCTACGACTTGGAGTTCCGCCGCGTGTGTGCGGCGTGCCGGGGTTTGGCCACCTTGGACGAGACCTGGCCGACGATCTCCCAGAAACACACCAGCGCGGTGATCGGCGGAATTCCGAAGATAATCCAGGAAAGCAGTGAGTGCGGTGAGTGGCTGACGCACAGGGCCACTGCCATGGCGGAGGCGCCCAGCACCACACCCCAGGACCTTCGCGCACTGCGATTCTGAACGGTGGCCCGCAGAATGGACAGGGCCGCCACGAGCCACGGCCCATACACCGTCAGGGGCCACCACTCGGCCAATCTCGCCGGCAGTACGGAGCCGGCGGTGGCCCGGAGCTGGGCATAGGAATAAGAGAATGACCAGCCCAACATACAGACGGCGCACACCGAGATGGTCGCGATCAGGATCGTGACGTGAGTTCCCCGGTTGTTGTCGTGCGAGCGGGATTCCGCGCGGAGCCGTTGCCGGGTCCTTCGGTGGCTGGACCGCTCGTGCGGCGGGCTCGGCGGTTCTGGTTCCGCGGCCGACGCGGCGGACAGCATCTGGGCCAGTTCTTCAACTGGATCCCACTGCATCTCGAGCGTGCTGAACTCGGTGTCGCTGAAGAGGTCTTCGTTGTGAGTCCTGTCCATCAGGTAAGTCCTATAGCCCCACCATCGCCTGCAGGTACTCGCTTTCCAGCTGGGTCATTCTTCTCAGGAAGTCGTCGAGAAGATCTGAACATCCGTCAATGAACACCTCACCTTCGTCGCATTCCACGTTAAATGTGATCGGCGAGCGAAGATTCCCGGTCGTGAGCCCCTCAGTTCGTGTCACGACCGCCTAACGAGTCCCTCCGGGGGAGGGGGTGTCGTACATTCGGGTGTTTTCGTTGCCTGAAAGCAGTATCCGAGGGGGGCCGATCGCAGCAATCGGCGAAAATTCTCATAGGCAGGAAATTGCATTCCGTGAATATCGCGGTGTTCGATCAGAGGGGTAGCTGGACCGTCATGATCAGATGGCAGGTCCCGGTGCCCGCGCCGCGGTAGGTGTGCGGGGTGTCGCCGTCGAACGTGGCGGTCTGGCCGGCTTCGAGAGGGTGCTCGGTGCCGTCGACGACCAGGGTCATCCGGCCCGCGGTGACACTGACGGTCTCCACGACCCCGGCCTGGTGGGGGTGGCTGGGGTATTCCTCGTCCGGTTCCAGCCGCCAGCGCCAGACCTCTACCGGGGTCGGGCCCGAGGTCGTCAGCATGAGCCGGGCCTCGCTGCCCCGCTCTCCGGTCCACAGGGGGGCCACGGTGTCGGCGGACACCACGCGGACGCGGCCCTCGGCGGGCCCCTGCATCAGCGCGGACACCGAGATGCCGAGGGTGTCGGCCAGCCGGACGAGCGTGGCCAGGTTGGGGTTGCCCTGGGCCTTCTCCAGGCCCACCAAGGCCCCCTTGCTGACCTGGGCGCGCCGGCTGAGTTCGTCCAGCGACAGACCCGCGCGGACGCGGGCCGCCCGGACGTTGTGCGCGACCGTCCGCAGGGCGGCGGCTGTCTCGGTCACCTGATCACCATCCTCGCGTCTTGATCATGGGGATGCCCATGGAGTGTCCATTGGAATGTACTGCCCGGTCGGTTGGTTGACACCAGGCGGTCGTTCTGTTGTACGATTTGGTCGTTCTGCTGAAGCTTAAGGCCTTAAGGGATGTGCTGTGATCGCTCTGCTGCTGGCCCTCGGCAGCTCACTCGCTTACGGGTGCGCCGACTTCCTCGGCGGCCTGGGCGCCCGGAAGGCCCATGTGCTGCGGACCGTGCTGGTCGCGGCCCCGGCCAGTCTCGTGGTCGAGCTGTTGCTGTGGCCGGTGCTCGGCGCGTCGTTCGACGCTGGTGCGCTCGCCTGGGGTGCCGCGTCCGGTGTCGCCTCGGCCGCCGCGTTCGCCCTGCTGTACCGCACCCTGGCCATCGGCCCGATGAACGTGCTGTCGCCGGTGACCGCGCTGGTGTCCGCGGCGCTGCCTGTCGGGGTCGGGCTGCTGCAGGGCGAGCGGTTGAGCGCCGCCGGGCTGGTCGGGCTGCCGCTCGCACTGGTGGCGGTGGTGTTGGTCAGTGCCGGACACGGCATGGGCGCGGCCCGCCCCTCCCGTACGGCGCTGCTGCTGGCCTTCGGCGCGGGCGCCGCCATCGCCCTGCAGCTGGTCTTCCTGCACCAGGCGCCGTCCGGCAGCGGCGTGGCCCCGCTGATCACGGGCCGGGCCGTCTCGTCGGCCGTCACCCTGGCCGCGGCCGGGCTGCTGCGCCGCGGACTGGGCGCCGAGCGGCCCGCGTACGCGATGTCGGCGGCCGCGGGCGTCCTGGACTCGCTGGCGAACCTGCTGTTCCTGCTCGCCGCCCGCAGCGGGGACCTCACCGTCGTCGCCGTGATCACCGCGCTCTACCCGGCGGGCACGGTCCTGCTCGCCCGTGGCGTGCTCGCCGAACGCATCCACCGCGGCCAGCTGGTCGGCCTGGGCACCGCCGCCGTGGCCGTCAGCCTCCTGGCCCTGACCTGACCCGCCCAAGCCCCCGCACGCAGGAATCGGATACCCGCCATGCCCGCCTTCCGGCTCGCCCCCGCCGTCGCCGACGCCTTCCCCGACACCCTCATCGCCCTGGTCACCGCGACCGGCCTGCGCGGCCGTGAACCCTGGCCGCACACGGCCACCGCTCTGGACGAACTGGAGCAGCAGCTCGCGGACGGCACCTGGCGGCCCGCCGACGAGACCGACCCCCGTATCGAGGCCTGGCATACCGCCTACCGCGCCTTCGGCACCAACCCACGCCGCGTCCGCCCCAGCGTCGACGCACTCGGCCGCCGCCTCGCCAAGAAGGGCACCCTGCCGCGCATCAACCCGGCCGTCGACTCCTACAACGCCGTCTCCGTCCGGCACGGTCTGCCCGCAGGCGCCTTCGACCTGGACCGGGTCACCGGTGACGTCGACATCCGGTACGCGGACGGCACCGAGTCCTTCACCCCGCTCGGCGAGCCGGACACCGTCGAGAATCCCAAGCCCGGCGAGATCATCTACGCCGACACCACCGGTGTCCTGACACGGCACTGGAACCACCGCGACGCCCACCGCACCCGCGTCACCGAGGACTCCACCCACGTCACCTTCGTCCTCGAAACCCTCCACGCCACCCGGGACGGCGACCTCCTCAAGCTCGCGGCCGAGGAGCTGCAGAGCCTCCTCGCCCCGCACGCCGCGCAGACCGCCGTGCACCACCTCGACCCGGACCAGCCCCGGGCCACCGTCTGACCGCGCGCACGATCGCCGCGCCCCTGCCGTCCGCGACCGCGTGCGCCGGGGTGATGGGCCGCTCGGGTCTCCGTCACGAGGCGCGTCAGGTCTCCGTCACGACGGGCATCGGGTCTCCGTCACGAGGCGCGTCAGGTCTCCGTCACGACGGGCGTCAGGTCTCCGTCACGACGGGCGTCAGGTCTCCGTCACGATCCGCTCGACCGCCGCCGTCACCAGTTCGTCCCGCTCCGCCTCGGAGAGCACGTCCGGCAGGGTGAGTTGTTCGACGATCAGCCAGTTCAGGGCAAGGTAGAGCAGCTTGACGGCCGTGGCGTCGCCGGGCAGCCCGGAGGCCTCGTGATAGGCGACGTTGGCGGCGAGATCGGCGCGGACCCGCTCGGTGAGCACCGCGCGCAGCTCCGGGCGGCGGGTCGCCTCCAGCCGGAGTTCCAGCAGTGCGAGGTATCCGGTGCGGAAGGCGGCGACCCGGCCCACGAGTTCACGCATCAGCTCCGCGTACGTCTCCCGGTGGCGGCCGGCGGTCCGGTGGCGGGCGAGCGTGGCCTCGTCGGGCTGGAGCCGCTCGTAGACGCGGGCGCCGGCCTGGGTGAGCAGCTCGTCGCGGCTGGAGAAGTAGTTGGACGCCGTACCGGGAGGCACGGCGGCCGCCCCGTCCACCGCCCGGAAGGTCAGCCCGCGTGCCCCGTCCCGCGCCAGCACCTCGATCGCGGCGTCGACGAGGGCGGCACGCCGTTGGTCGTTGCGTCTCACCATGGAATGTCCGGCTCCGTGTGCAGGCGGTCATCGACAACCACTCCGGTCAGAGTACTCCGCGTGGAGTTGTCAGCTCGGCGGGCTCCGGATCAACAAGACATACGACCGGTCGTACATATTTCTCGAGATGTGGCACGATGACCGGGATGGAAAGCGAACGACACGGTCCGGAGCGCGGCGCGGGGCGGGGAATCCTGGGTGCGGAGGGGCCTGAGGTGACCGATCTGCGGCTGGTGCGCGGTGCGCGCGCCCGGCAGCGGGTCGCGCGGCACGCCGTCGACATCGCCTCGCTGGAGGGGCTCGATGGACTCAGTATCGGACGGCTGGCCGCTGACCTCGGGCTGAGCAAGAGCGGTGTCCAGACGCTGTTCCGGACCAAGGAGAACCTGCAGCTGGCCGCCGCCGAATGCGCGCACCGCGAGTTCGAGCGGGCCGTGGTGCGACCCGCTCGGGCCTTCCCGGCGGGTGCCGCCCGGCTGCGGGCGCTGACCGAGCACTGGATCGCCTACGCGCAGACGCCCCTTTTCGCCGGCGGCTGCTTCTGGTCCGCCAACCTTCCCGCCTACGACAGCCGCCCCGGCGCGGTCCGTGACGCCCTGCTCGCCCACCGCGAGGCATGGCTGAAACTGATCGCCGAACAGCTGGGGCAGGCCGCAGGCGCCGGTGACCCCGCCGCGCCGGACGTGGAGCTGGCCGCGTTCCAGCTGGACGCCGTCTGCAACGCAGCCAACATCGCGATGCGGCTCGGGGACGACGGTGCCGCCCGCAAGGTGCGCCGGGTGGTGGAGGGGTTCCTCCGGGGGGCGCGCTGATCCGTGCGCAACTCCTCCGGCCGAGCTGATGGTCAGCCGGAGGGGCTGAGG
Source organism: Streptomyces roseochromogenus subsp. oscitans DS 12.976 (assembly GCF_000497445.1). Taxonomy (NCBI): domain Bacteria; kingdom Bacillati; phylum Actinomycetota; class Actinomycetes; order Kitasatosporales; family Streptomycetaceae; genus Streptomyces; species Streptomyces roseochromogenus. The sequence continues at coordinate 4,963,972 of NZ_CM002285.1, forward strand.
CCGTCGCGCCCGTAGGCCCGCAGGAACGCCGCCACGCCGCCCCTGATCAGCCGGTCCGTCTCCGCGGCCGGGAGGGGGTGGACGCCGTAGTTGGTGGACTGGACGATCGTGTGGGTGGTCAGGGCCATGAAGTGGGCGGCGGTCATCGCCGCGTCGCCGTGCACGTCGAGCAGTCCGGCGTCCGCGAGGTGGGTCATCGCCCCGGCGACGGCCCGGCCGACCGGTCCGGGACCGGCCTCGTGCCAGGCCTTGAGGACCTCCGGCGGCACATGGTCGGCCTCGGCGTGGATGTGCCGGACGAGCGCGAAGTGGTTCGGGTAGTCGGCCATGAGGCCGACGAACGCGCAGGCCAGGGCGACCAGATCGCGTTCCAGATCCTCGGCGCGGGGCGGCCGCTCGGGGTCCAACGTGGCCCGCAGACGGACGAGTTGGGCATCGCGGACCTCGTTGGACGTCCAGGTCACCACCGTCTGGAAGAGCTGGGCCTTGCCGCCGGGGAAGTGGTTGTAGAGCGTGCGCGTGGAGACGCCGGCCTCGGCGGCCAGCGCGTCGACCGAGGCGCGCGCATAGCCTTCGCGGCCGAAGAGCGTGCAGGACGCGCTCGCGATCGCCATCTGCTTCTCCAGCTTGCGCGGTGAGACCTCGCATCGCGCCTGCGCCAGCCGGGACTCGTTCGTTTCGCCCACAACCGCCTCCTCGTGACCGGCCACTCTACCTGACTTACAACGGACGTTGTACTTTTTACAACGACCGTTGTACGTTGCTGTTGCGGAAGGCCGCACAGGGCGGCCGACCCGCCAGGAGAAACAGGAGAAGGGGGACACCTGTGTCCGTCACCAGCAAGGAAGTTCTGCCGGCCCATGACGCACCACTGCGCGTCGCCGTCCTCGTCGGCAGCGTCCGGGAAGGCCGGCAGGGCCGGGCCGTCGCCGACTGGTTCCTCGCCGCCGCCGCCACCGACGACGTCCTCGATCTCGACGTCATCGACCTCGCCGGGCTCGACCTCCCGTTGGTGCTGCCCGGCTGGGGCGGCACGCCGAGCCCCGCGGCCGCCGCCGCGCTGCGGGACATCTCGCCGCGGCTCGCCGCCGCCGACGCGTTCGTCGTCGTCACACCCGAGTACAACCACAGCTTCCCGGCGTCCCTGAAGAACTTCATCGACTGGCACTACACGCAGTGGCAGGCCAAGCCGGTCGGCTTCGTGTCGTACGGCGGCCTCGGCGGCGGGCTGCGCGCGGTCGAGCAACTCCGGCTGGTCTTCGCCGAACTGCACGCGACGACCGTGCGCGACTCGGTCAGCCTGCACGGCCCCTGGTCCGGCCTCGGGGAGGACGGCACACCCCGGGACGCGACCGTGTGCGCGGGTGCCGTGAAGGGCATGCTCGGTCAACTCACCTGGTGGGGGCGGGCGTTGCGAGCCGCGCGGGCCGAGCGCCCGTACGCGGGCTGAGGGCGAGGGAGGAGAGGTGGGGGAGATGCGTACGACCGCGTCCGCCGCGGCACCGGGCCGACCGGTACCGAATCCGGTGAATCCAGCGAATCCGGTGAATCCTGTGAATTCGGTGAGTCGGGTGAAACGAGCCACGGTCCTGAACCGCACCCTGGCCGTCACCGTCATCGGCTCGATGATGGCGGTGCTCGACATGACGATCGTCAACGTCGCGATGCGCCGGCTCTCGCAGTCCTTCGGCGCCTCGCTGGAGACCATCCAGTGGACCGCCACCGCGTACACGCTCGCGCTGGCCGCCGTCATCCCGACCGCCGCCTGGGCCATGGCCCGGCTCGGCGCCAGGCGCACCTATCTGACGGCGCTCACCCTCTTCACCCTCGGCTCACTGCTCGCAGCGTGTGCCTGGGACGCGGGCAGCCTCATCGCCTTCCGGGCGGTGCAGGGTCTCGGAGGCGGGCTGCTGCAGCCGGTCGGCATGACGATGGTGATGGGCGCCGCCGACCGCAGCCGCCTCGGCCGTGCGATGGCCGTGGGCGGGCTGCCCCTCCTGGTCGGGCCGGTCGCCGGGCCGGTGCTCGGCGGCTGGCTGGTCGACGCCGCCTCCTGGCACTGGATCTTCCTGGTCAACGTGCCCGTCGGCGCCCTGGCCCTGACGCTCGGACTGCGGCTCCTGCCGCCGGACGCGCCGACGAACGGGACCAGCGCCGAGACCGGTACCGGCACCGCGAGGACCGCCGCCCGGCTGGACCTCCCCGGCCTGCTGATGCTCTCGCCCGGACTCGCCCTGCTCCTGTACGGCCTGGCCCGGGGCGGCGAGCGCGGCGACTTCGGCGCACCCGGCGCCCTCGTGCCGACGCTCGCCGGCGTGGCCCTCGCGGCGGGCTTCGTACGCCGGGCGCTCACCGCGTCCGCACCGCTGCTGGACCTGCGGCTGCTGCGCGACCGCACCTTCGCCGCCGGCATCGGCACGCTCGCGCTGTTCACCTGCGGCTACTTCGGCGCGATGCTGCTCGGCCCGCTCTACTGGCAGCAGGAGCGCGGCCTGAGCGCCATGGCGGCCGGCCTGCTGGGCGCGCCGACGGGTCTGGTCGTCGGTACGACGATGCAGATCGCGGCGCGACGGATCGACAAAGTGGCACCGCGCCGGCTGATCCCGGCCGGGATCGCGGCGGCCGCCCTCGGAATGGCGCTGCTGGCCTGGCAGTCCGGGGTGCCCGGGGTCGCGCCCTGGCGGATGGTGGCCTCGGCGATGGTGCTGGGCGTCGGCGCCGGCGTGGTGCTGATGCCGACGATGACCACCGCGAGCCGGGAGCTGCCCGCGGAACGGCTGGCCGCGGCGAGCACCGCGCTGAGCATCAACTCCCAACTGGGCGCGTCCGTCGGAACGGCCGCCCTGTCGGTGGCACTCGGCGAGACGGGCACGACCCCACCCGGCTTCCGCACCGCATACGCCATCGCGGCGACCTTGCTGGCCTTGGCGACCCTGCCGGCCCTCCGCCTCCCCTCGGGCACCCGCGGCCTCCCATCGGGCACCCGTGACTGAAAGCCCCCATGGCACGCGGACTTACGGCCACTGTCTTAAGGGCGTGGGGGTACCCCCAGCGGCGTCGGCGTCGGTCGCCGACGCTCCCCCACGCTCGACTTCGCTCGCGGAGCCCCATCGCACCCCGCTCACCTGCGCTGATGAGGCGCCGTCGATGTCCTGCGACCTGATCCGCCGGACAGGCCCTGGCCCTTCACGGCCGGGGCTGAACCCCCGACGGCCGAGGCTCAGTCCCCGACACCGGGGCTGAGCCCCACAACCGGGCTGATACCACCTAGGGCATCCCCCAGGGCCGGCTCAGCCCGCGTTCCGTTCCGTAAGTTCCGCCAGCGGCAGGGTGTGCCGGGTCTGCAGGACCTTCGCACGCAGGTAGCGGACGTTGTGGGCCGTGGTGAAGACACCGGTCGGCACCCGGTCCCGTACGACGACGCCCAGCGCACGCAACTGCTCCGCCTTGTCGGGGTTGTTGGACAGCAGGTCCAGCTCCCCGATGCCGAGGGCGGCGAGCATCTGCGCGGCGGCCGTGTAGTCGCGGGCGTCCTCCGGCAGGCCGAGCGCGGCGTTCGCCTCGTAGGTGTCGAGGCCCTGGTCCTGCAGGGCGTAGGCGTCGAGCTTGTTGTAGAGGCCGATGCCGCGGCCCTCCTGGCGGAGGTAGAGCAGGACGCCGCCGCGGTCGGCGATGCGCTCGACCGCCTCGCGCAGCTGGGGACCGCAGTCGCAGCGGGCCGAACCGAAGACGTCGCCGGTCAGGCACTCGGAGTGCAGGCGCACCAGCGGGACGGAGCCCGGGGCCGGGTCACCGAGGACGACCGCGACGTGCTCCTGGCCGTCGCCCAGGCCGTGGAAGGTGACGAGTTCGGCGTCGACGCTGTAGCCGTCGTGGAAACGCAGCGGTACCCGGACGCGGGCGCGCGTCGTGGCGGCGGGGGTGTCGGGCATGCGGGTCCCTCCGGAAGCGGCTGCTGCTTCAGATTTGAAGCAGCGGTTTCGAAGGGGACCCTACCTCATGTTTCAAACTTAAAGCAATTGTTTTCCGGGTGTCGGGTGTGACTTTCGGATACCGGATGTGGCTCAAGAGGCAGGCGTGTGTGACTTAGGAGGCACAGGAGGCGGGCGGGTGTGGCTCAGGAGCCGGAACAGGACGACCGGCGCCGCCAGGGAACGTCGTCCGTCCCGGCCTCGCTCCCGCCCTGCAATCCGCGCGCTACCCCCGTGAAGATCTCCTCCAGCTGCCCCACCTGCTCCGGCGTGAGCCGGTCGAACAGGGTGGCGCGCACGACCGCGACGTGCCCGGGCGCCGTACGCTCCAGCACGGCCATCCCCTCGTCCGTCAGCACGGCGATGCTGCTGCGCTTGTCCCAGCGGCAGTCCTCCCTGCGCACCAGCCCGTCCCGCTCCAGGCGGGTCACCGCATAAGTCAGCCGACTGCGCGTGATCTTCAGCGTCTCGGCGAGATCGGTCATGCGCAGCCGCCGGTCGGGCGCCTCGGAGAGGTTGGCCAGCACCGAGTAGAACAGGTGGGGCATGCCGGCGTCCTGTTGGAGCTGCCGGTCCATCGCGTCCTCCAGGAGGTGGGTCGCGGCCATGTACGCGCGCCACGCGCGCTGCTCCTCGGGGCTGAGCCAGCGGGTCGTCATGCCGACAGTGTAGGTTTGTTTCAAACTTGAACCAAGAGTGACTTCGCAGGGAGACCGCGCCGATGTCGTATCCGTACGTGCTGCTGTCCGCCGCCGTCTCCCTCGACGGCTACCTGGACGACACCGGTCCCGAACGGCTTCTGCTGTCCAGCCCGGCCGACTTCGACCGGGTCGACGCGGTACGGGCCTCCGTCGACGCCATCCTGATCGGAGCCGGCACGATCCGGGCCGACAACCCGCGGCTGCTGGTCAACTCCGCCGAGCGCCGCGCGGCCCGCGTCCGGGAGGGCCGGCCGGAGTACCCGCTGAAGGTGACCGTCACAGCCACCGGCGACCTCGACCCCGGTGCGAAGTTCTGGCACACCGGCGGCGACAAGCTCGTCTACACGACCGACAAGGGCGCCGAGCGGGCCACCCACCGCCTCGGCGGCGCCGTCGACGTCGTCCCGCTCGGCTCCGACCTCGACTGGCGCGCCCTGCTGTCCCACCTGCACGACGTGCGCGGCGTACGGCGGCTGATGGTCGAGGGCGGCGGCACGGTCCACACCCAGCTGCTGCGCCAGGGCCTCGCCGACGAGCTGCAGCTGGTCGTCGCCCCGCTGTTCGTCGGCGACCCGGCCGCGCCCCGCCTCTTCGGCCCGGGCGGCTACCAGCCCGGCCGGCTGCGGCTGACCGAGGCCCGACGGATCGAGGACGTGGTCCTCATGCGCTACGAGCCCACGGCCCCCGGCACCGGCCCGTTCCCCGCCGCCGCCGACCGTCACTGGCTGCGCACCGCCTGCGAACTCGCCGCGCTGTGCCCGCCCTCGCCCACGGCGTTCAGCGTGGGTGCGGTGGTGGTCGCCGCCGACGGTACGGAGCTGGCCCGCGCCCACTCGCGCGAGGGGGACGACCCCGTGGTCCACGCGGAGGAGGCCGCGCTCGCGAAGATCGACCCGGCGGACCCTCGGCTGCCTGCCGCCACCGTCTACAGCAGCCTGGAGCCGTGCGCCCGGCGTGCCTCCCGCCCCGCGCCGTGCTCCGAGCTGATCCTCCGGGCCGGGGTACGGCGGGTGGTCACTGCCTGGCAGGAGCCGGACACGTTCGTGGCGGGCGCCGACGGTAGGGGGATTCTGGTGAAGGGCGGCGCCGAGGTGGTCGTACTGCCGGAGTACGAGGACCAGGCCAAGGCGCCGAACAGGCACCTGCTGGGGTGATCCGCCCGGAAAGCCTTCAGGACCGGTGAAGACACTCAGCGCCGGTGGAAAGACTCAGGGCCCGGAAACCAATGGTTTCCGGGCCCTGAGTCTTCAGTAGCGGGGACAGGATTTGAACCTGCGACCTCTGGGTTATGAGCCCAGCGAGCTACCGAGCTGCTCCACCCCGCGTCGTTGTGTTCACCAGTGTACGCCATGCGCAGCACCGCATGCACACGGGTTGACCAGGGGCGCGGACCGGCGTCATCCGCCCGGGCCAAGAAGCTCGCCCCGTTCACTTACGGTGACCGGACGACCGCCCTCCGCATAACGCCTGAGACACCATCAAAAACTCCGACACTCCTGAACGATGGTCAACTCGACCGATTTGCAGCGTTCCTGACCGGTAAGTCCCCGTCGGAAAGCGCGAATGATCATGCCGAACGGCTTGGAAAGTGACTCTGGGGTCTATTAACGTTCGATAACGCAGCGCGGTCGTCCCAGCCGTCACAAGAGGCGGCTCCGTGCGCACGCGCCGAATCCCGCAAGGGAACCGGGGAACCACCACCTTGGGGTGAATCACGCGGATACTGACGTGAACTCGTCGAGTCCACGCCCGGTATACGCGCGTAGGAGACCTTCCTGCTCCGAACCCGTCAGCTAACCCGGTAGGCGGAGGAAGGAAAGGAGCACGCCCGAGTGGCGTCCAACCGGCCTGCCCCAGAAGCCCCGTTCGTGCCCGCGCAACCCGAGCCGGAGACCTTCGGCTACGGCTCCTACCGCGGCGAGGAGGGCCCCTGGGAGGAGTGGAACCCCACCGAGGAATCCCTCACCACCGTCCGCGGCCGGCACCGTGTCGCCAAGCAGCGCGGCGGATTCGCGCGCAGCTCCACCGTCCTCGGCGTCGGCGTGATGGCCGCCGTCGGCGCGGGCGGCATGGCCAGCGCCAACACCGGCAAGCCGCCGGTCTCCATATCCCTGCCGGACTCCGTCACCCACTTCTTCGGCGACGACTCCTCCCACCAGGCCACCGCCACCGGGCTCAGCAAGGTCGGCGTGACCTCCGAGAGCGCCGACAGCGGTGACGCCGGCGAGGCGCTGCGCAACCGGATCATGGCCCAGGCCGAGCAGCAGCAGAGCAAGGCCGACAGCAAGGCCACCGCCGCCGCGCTCGCCGCCGCCGAGAAGCAGACCGCCGCCGCCGCGGCCAAGGCGGAGAAGGAGGCCGCCGCCAAGGCCGCCGACGCCCAGGCGAAGGCGGAGGCCGACGCCAAGAAGGCGGCCGAGGCCAAGCGGCTGGCCGAGCTGGCCAAGCAGTACACCCTGCCCGTCGTCTCGTACACGATCACCGGCACCTTCGGCCAGCCCGGCGCGATGTGGTCCTCCGGCTACCACACCGGCCTCGACTTCGCCGCCCCCACCGGCACCCTCATCAAGGCCATCCACGGCGGCACGATCACCGAGGCGGGCTGGGCCGGCGCCTACGGCTACCGCACCGTCCTGACCCTGGACGACGGCACCGAGCTGTGGTTCTGCCACCAGTCCTCGATCAACGTCTCGGTCGGCCAGAAGGTCTCCACCGGCGATGTCATCGGGCGCATCGGCGCCACCGGCAATGTCACCGGCCCGCACCTCCACCTGGAGGTCCACCCGAACGGCCAGGCATCCGCCATCGACCCGGCGCCGTGGCTGCGGGACAAGGGCCTCAACCCCTGAGCATGGCATTCGTGTGAACGCGACGCCGGCGGCGGAATGAGATCATCCACCGCCGGCGTTCATGCTGAGCATGACGTCTTTGCGCACACTCGGCTCTTCCGACATCGAGGTCTTCCCGCTCTCCCTCGGCGGCAACGTCTTCGGCTGGACCGCCGACGAGGAGACCTCCTTCGCCGTCCTCGACGCCTACGCGGCGGCGGGCGGCAACTTCATCGACACCGCCGACGCCTACTCCGCCTGGATCGAGGGCAACAAGGGCGGCGAGTCCGAGACGATCATCGGCAAGTGGGTCAAGGCCCGCGGCAACCGTGACAACGTCGTCATCGCCACCAAGGTCAGCCAGCACCCCGAGTACCAGGGCCTGTCCGCCGCCAACATCAAGGCCGCCGCCGACGCCTCCCTGCGCCGCCTGGACACCGACTACATCGACCTCTACTACACCCACTTCGACAAGCCCGAGGTCCCGGTCGAGGAGATCATCGGCGCCCTCGACGAGCTGGTGAAGGCGGGCAAGGTCCGGCACATCGCCGCCTCCAACATCACCCCCGAGCGCCTCAAGGCCTCCCTCGACTTCTCCGACCGCGAGGGCCTGGCCCGCTATGTCGCCCTCCAGCCCCACTACAACCTGGTCTCCCGCGACACCTACGAGGGCCCGCTGCAGGACCTGGCCGCCAAGGAGGGTCTGTCCGCGGTCCCGTACTTCTCCCTCGCCGCGGGCTTCCTGACCGGCAAGTACCGCCCCGGCACCACGGTCGACAGCGCCCGCGCGGGCCGGGCCCAGCAGTACGCGGACTCCGAGCGCGGCCAGAAGGTCCTCACGGCCCTGGACGAGATCGCCGCCGCGCATGAGGTCCCCGTCGCCACGGTCGCCCTCGCCTGGCTCGGCGCCCAGCCGACCATCACCGCCCCGATCGCCTCGGCCCGCACGGTGGAGCAGCTCCCGGCGCTGCTGGGGGCGGCGGACCTGAAGCTGACGGACGAGGAAGTGGCGAGCCTGACGGAGGCGTCGGCCTAGCTCGCTCTCCGCCGCTATGACCTTCCTGCCGCTATGACCTTCCTGGCGCGGTAACTTTTCCGCCGCAACGGCGATCAGCCACGACGGGGCAATCCGGCGATGCCAGACTCTCCGCGACCCGGACGGCTACGACCGATACGGGTTGTAGGCGGGATACGGCACCGCCGGATACCCGTACCCCGGCCAAGACGCCGCAGGCACCGTCGGCCAGGCCGGCGCAGCCGCCCGCGCCGCATACTCCAGGGCCGGGCGCGCCACATCCCTCCGCTTCCACAGCTCGTCCAGCAGCTCCCGCTCCCGGACGACGAAGTCGGCCCCGGCCTTCCCCTGCCGCCCCCGGCGCCGTAGAAACGCGAGCGACGTGGCGTACGCCTCGTACTGGGCCACCGCCCGCGCCGCCGCCCGGCCATGGTGGTGCCGGGCGTAGTCACGGGCCGTCCCCCGCGCCCTCATCGACCCGAGCGCGAACGGCTCGGCCGGCCCCAGCCACCCGGCCAGCACATACGCCGGCAGCTCCTCCCGCACGGTCCGCAGCTCCCGCTGCCGCGTCCAGATCGCGAGCCAGGTCAGCAGCCCGAACACGGGCATCATGAACGCGCCGTAGACGGCGAAGAACCCGAACTCGCCGAAGGTGGAGGAGCCGTTCCAGAAGGCGTGCATGCTCATTGCGAGCAGCAGACCGCAGACCGGCAGCAGCACCCGCCGGGCGCGCTGCCGCTCGGCGGAGAGCGCGGCGACACCGAAGCCGAGACCGGTGAGGGTGGTGAACAGGGGGTGCGCGAACGGGGACATCACGATGCGCACGAAGAAGGTGGCGGCGGTGACGGAGGCGATGCCGCGGTCGCCGGAGAGCTGGTCGGTCCCGAAGGCTGTACCCAGGTAGAGGATGTTCTCGGTGAACGCGAACCCGGTGGCGGTGATCCCCGCTATCACCACCCCGTCCACGATCCCGGTGAAGTCACGTCTGCGGAAGAGAAAGACCAGCAGTACGGCGGCGGCCTTGGCGGACTCCTCCACGATGGGCGCTATCACGGTGGCGCCGAGCGTGTTGGCGCTGGCTGGATCGGCGGTGGCGGTGGCTATCCACTTGGTCGCGAAGCTGTTGGCGACGATGGCTATCAGCGCGGCCGCGCACGCGCCCCAGGCGAAGGCGAAGACCAGATTCCGCCAGGGGCCGGGCTCCACCCGGTCCAGCCAGCGGAAGGCGGCTATGAGCCAGGGCACGGGCAGCATGGCCAGCCCGAGCCCCACGAGAAACCCCTCGGTACCGGTCTGCCTGCGCACCAGCGCCAGGATGACCAGCCCGGACAGCGCCAGCAGCGTGATCAGTGCCCCGTACCGCACCCACCGGCGCTGCCACCAGTGCGGATGGCGCAGCACAAGGCCCTCTGGGCCCGGGGGATACGTCGGAAACGGAGGACTGGTGGCCACGGCATCGACCCTAACGGTGACGGGACGAGGTGCTGAGCGGTTTATCGGCCCTGGTGCGGTACACGATGGAACAGCAGATCGTTCACCACATGTCCCTTGTCCAGTCCCTGACCCTCGAAACGGGTCAGCGGCCGGAACTCGGGGCGTGGCGCGAAACCGCCGTCGGCCTGCGTGTTCTCGAAGTCGGGGTGCGCGCTGAGCACCTCCAGCATCTGCTCGGCGTACGGCTCCCAGTCGGTCGCGCAGTGCACGAGCGCTCCGGGCCTCAGCCGGGTCGCGGCGAGCGTCAGGAACTCGGGCTGGATGAGCCGCCGCTTGTGATGCCGTTTCTTGGGCCAGGGGTCCGGGAAGTACACGCGCAGCCCGTCCAGCGAGTCGGGGGTGAGCATCTCCCTGAGCAGGATGATCGCGTCCCCGTTCGCCACCCGGACATTGTCCATTCCGCCCCGGTCGGCAAGATTCAGCAGATTCCCCTGCCCCGGCGTGTGCACGTCGACGGCGAGGATATTGGTGTCCGGGTCGGCGGCGGCCATCTGCGCGGTGGCCTCGCCCATCCCGAACCCGATCTCCAGCACGACGGGCTTGCTGTTCCCGAACAGCTCGGAGAGCTCGATCACACGCTGCCCGTCGATGTCGAGTCCCCACAGGGGCCACAGCCGCTGCAACGCATCGGCCTGCCCCGCGGTCACCCGACTCCGCCGCGGCTGAAAACTCCGGATCCGCCGCTCGAAGTGCGACCCGGCCGGATCCGCCCTGGGCCCGTCCGGAAACCGCGGCTCACCCTTGGCCCGGGTATGCCGAACGGAGGCGCCGGGGGTGTGGGGGGCCGGCGAGGGGGCTTCGGGGGCGTTGAGGAAGTCAGACACAGTGCTTCCGATTTTACGGCGCTCTACGAGCGTGCCCTTCCGGCTGTACGACGCCTACAGCGAGCCGAGCATGTCCAGCACCCGACGCCCGACCTCCCTGCCGATCGGCAGGGAAGCTGTAGCCGCCGGGGACGGTGCGTTGAGCACGTGCACCGCCCGGCTCCCCTCTCGGATGAGGAAGTCGTCCACCAGCGTCCCGTCCCGCAACACCGCCTGCGCCCGCACCCCGGCCGGGGCCCGCACCAGGTCGTCGCCCTCCACCCCGGGCAACAACCTCCGCACGGCCTCCAGAAACGCCCTCTTCGACAGTGAGCGGTGCAGCTCCCCCGCGCCGTATCTCCAGTGTTGCCGGGCGATCGCCCACGATCCTGGCCATGCCACGGTCCCGGCCAGCTCCCGGGGTCGTACGACCCCCCAGCCGTACCCCTCCCGGGCCAGCGCCGGCACCGCGTTGGGCCCGACGTGCACACCCCCGTCGATGCCCCGGGTCAGATGCACCCCGAGGAACGGGAACGCCGGATCCGGCACCGGATACACCAGCCCCCGCACCAGCTCGGGCCGCGCCAGCTCGTAGTACTCACCGCGGAACGGCACGATCCGCACCTCGGACTCGTCCCCGGTCAGCCGCGCCAGCTCGTCGCAGTACAGCCCGGCGCAGTTCACCAGCACGCGCGCGCGTACGACGTCTCCGCCGGTGGTGAGTACGGCGACCCCCCGCTCCGGCCGCCGGTCGACCCGGACGACCCGCGCGCCGTACCGGATCTCCGCCCCCGAGGCCTGTGCCAGCTGGCGCGCGACGCCCACGAAGTCGCACACGCCGGTCGTGCCGACATGTATGGCCGCCAGCCCCCGGACCTCCGGTTCGTACTCGCCGATCTGGGCGGGGCCCAGCTCCCGCACCGGAATGCCGTTCTCCCGCCCGCGCTGCACGAGCGCGTGCAGCCGCGGCAGCTCCTCCCGCTCCGTGGCGACGATCAGCTTGCCGGTGACGGCGTGCGCGATGCCGTACTCGGCGCAGAACTTCACCATCTCGGCGGCGCCCCGCACGGCATACCGCGCCTTGAGCGAGCCCGGCCGGTAGTAGATCCCGCTGTGGATGACCCCGCTGTTGCGTCCCGTCTGGTGCCGGGCCGGCCCCGGCTCCTTCTCCAGCACGGTCACCCGTGTGCCCGGCGCGGCCCGTGTGATCGCATACGCCGTGGACAGCCCGACGATCCCCCCACCGACCACGAGCACATCACAGTCGTACGCCTCGACCGGCACCTGCACCACCTCCCACCTCGATAGTGCACTGCGCCACTGACAACGCCTTCAAACGCAGGCGCTGCGGGTTCTCAGGCCGGCGCCATCAACAACGGCCGGGCCCGCTCCCGCAGCTCCGCCACCCGCGGCTCGTCCCCGTACGGCTCCAGCCGGTGCAGCAGATCCTTCACATACTCGGTCGTCCGGGCCGAGGAGATCCGCCCGGCCACCTCCACGGCCCGCACCCCCTGCTCGCACGCGGCGTCCAGATTCCCGGACTCCAGCTCGGCGACGGCCGACACCACCAGGCGCAGTCCGTGCGAGCGCACGAACTCCTCCGTCGGCTTCGACAAAGCCTGCTCGGTGAACCGCCGCACCTGCCGGGGCGCCTTCAGATCCCGGTAGCACTCGGCCGCATCGGCAGCAAACCGGTCATAGCCATAAAAACCAAGCCAAGAGGGGTCGTTGTCACCGTCCCTGGACCGCTCGAGCCAGCCCTCCGCCGCCTTCAGCGCCGTACCCGCCGCCTGCGCATCACCCGCACGCGCGTGTGCCCGCGCTTCCACCAGCCGGAAGAAACTCATCGTACGGGCCGTCGCCAGCCCCCGGTTCCGCTCCAGCGCGGCCTGCGCCAGATCGACCCCTTCGTCGCCGAAGCCGCGATACGTCGCCTGGAGCGACATGGAGGCGAGCACATAGCCCCCGAGCGGCACGTCCGCCGCCGCGCGCGCGAGCCGCAGCGCCTGGATGTAGTACCGCTGCGCGGCCTCCTGCTGGCCGGTGTCGAAGGCCATCCACCCGGCGAGCCGGGTGAGTTCGGCGGAGGCCCCGAAGAGTGCGCGGCCCACTTCGTCGGAGTAGGAGCCGAGCAGCAGCGGCGCCGCCTCCACCCGCAGGCACTCCGGCACCATCGACGAACGCCAGTCCCCACCGCCGTACTTGGAGTCCCATCGCCGGGCGTCCTCGGCGGCCTCCCGCAGCTTCTGCACATCGCTGTGGCCGACTTTGATCGGTGCGCCGGAGCCCTCGGCGGAGCCCGCCTCCCGCGCGACCGAGCTGTCGGCGGGGGTTATCAGCCAGCGTGAGGCAGGCGTTGCGTATGCGCTCACTGCGAACGATCCGGCGAGCGACTGCCAGATGCCGCCGGACCCGGCCCGGCGCCCGGCGAAGTCGAGGCGGTACAGCTCCGTCGCCGACTTCACCGCCTGTCCTACGTCTCTGGGGAAGGCGAGGCCCACTTCGGGCGCGGGATCCGCGTCCGCCAGGCCGATCTCGTGGAGCGGCACCGGGCGGCCGAGCTTCTGGCCGATGGCGGCTGCGATGAGGTGCGGGGCCGCGCCCTGCGGCACCATCCCCTTCGACACCCAGCGCGCCACGGAGGTCTTGTCGTAGCGAAGAGTCAACCCGCGTTGTGCGCCAAGGTCGTTGACGCGTCGCGCGAGTCCTGCGTTGCTGATTCCCGCGAGGGCGAGAACGGTGCCGAGCTTTTCGTTCGGCCCGCGTTGCTCCCTGGACATGCGCCACCCCTCGACACAGACGGCTGCCGCGCTGGCATAACCACGCGGCATTCGTAAACCCAGCGTAGTTCGCCGCATCCCAAGCGTTAAGGGGCATTGTTCCGGATGGCGGGATTGTGGTCCGTACGGAAGTGCGGTCCTGTACGCACCGTGCACGGCTTGTCGCCGCGTGCCCCCGCCCGTGTGGCCGTGCGCCCGTCCGTGCGCTCTTCTCCGGCCACCGGGGGAGCGGTTCCATGGCTCTTGCGTGGGTCGGCCCGCTGTACTGGATCCAGTGGGCTGGGGGACACCGCCACCTTCATCCCCGCGGGTGGCGGACCGGTCCGGGAGGCGATGCCCGCCTCCCGGACTGTGCGCGTGCCCGCGTCGCCGCGCTCCCCGCAGGCCTGTACGGAGCGTGCTCAAATCCCGGGCGCCTCTGCATGATTGGCTGAAAATCGCTCCCGCTCGCAGGGGTAAATTTCCGCTCCCACCATGCAACTTGAGGGCGCGAAGGGCGTTTTCGGGGAGCGTACAGGGGGCGCATTCGAGTCGCGGCCATCGCGAGAAGCCGATGGCCGATACGTGCCGAGTCCGTCGACTCCCCTTGGTCTCCCCTGGCGTTCGCCGCGGGTTTCCCTCGATCGAAGCCGGTGCCGCCGCCCCTCCACACCGCGTCTTTCATGGCAGCATGAGGATCCGGTTCGTACGGTGCACTGTTGTCCACAGCCTGTGGAGGCGTCGATGCGGTGGTTGGTGGGTTGGAGCAGCACCGCCGCGGGCGTCGCCGGGATCGGTTCCGCGGGCGCCACCGGCTACGACGGCGAGACCCTGCACCCGGTCGGCTCCCAACTCCTGTGGGGCGACCCGGATCCGCTGTGGGCCGTCGGCGACTGGCGCCCGGACGAGGTGCGCGTGATACGGGCCGACGCGGAGAACCGCATCGCCGTCCTCGGCATCTGCGGCGCCTCCGACGAGGAGCTGCGGCGCGGCCTGTTCACCGCGCGCGGGGGCGCACTGCGCCATCTCACGACCTGGCCGGGCAGCTACACGGCCGTCGTACAGGTCGGCCGACGCATCACCGTCTGCGGCGATCTCGCCGGCGCCCGCCCGGTGTTCCACACCCCCTGGGCCGGCGGCACGGCCTACGCCACCGCCGCGCTCCCCCTCGCCGACCTCATCGAGGCCAACCTCGACTTCGGTCACCTGGCCGCCCTGCTCGCCGCCCCGGACGTACCGGCCGCGCTGCGCGACACCACCCCGTACGAGGGCGTACGGCGCGTTCCGCCGGGGCACGCACTCGTGCTGCGCGCCGGGGCGCGCGAGATCGCCGGGTACGAGCCGGTCGCCTCCCTCGCTGTGGCCGCGCCCCCGGCCGACCCCGACCACGCCGTGGACGCCGTACGCGACGCCCTGGTGGAGGCGGTCCGCACCCGGCTGTCCGCACCGCGCCACGTGCCCGACCTCGACCCCGGCCCGGTGCCCGGCATGGGCCCGGCCGAGCGGCGGGCCCGGCGCGGGATGCCCGTGCCCGGCATCGGCGCCGACCTCTCCGGCGGCCCCGCCTCCGGTACCCTCGCG
>NZ_CM002285.1:4979714-4985267 GCF_000497445.1 Streptomyces roseochromogenus subsp. oscitans DS 12.976
CCCGGCACGCTGCTGGGCCACGGCACGGGCGCGGGCGAGCGCCTCCTGGCCGTCACCTTCAACGACCTGGCCGTCGGCGGCCGCGAGGCCGAGGTGGAACGCGCCGGGGCCCTTGCCGCCAACCCGCGCCTGCACCACGTGGTGGTCACCGGCGCCGAGGAGACCCTGCCGTACACCGATCTCGACGGCCCCCTCACCGACGAACCCGGACCTTCCCTGGTCACGGCCGCCCGGCACCGCGCCCGGCTCGCCGCCGGCAGTGCCGACCACTTCACCGGCCACGGCGCCCGCCAGGTCCTGGACGCCCACCCCGCCCGCCTCGCCGACCTCCTCATGGACCGCAAACGCCGCCATCTGGTCCGCCCGGTTGCCGCGCTCGCCAAGGCCGACGGCTCGGTGATGGTCACCACCCGCGTGTACGGCGCCGCCCGCCGGCTCGCCCGGACGCCCTACCGGGCCGGCCTGGAAGCGCTGGCCGAGCGGCTGATGCGGCGCCGCTTCGACGAGCCCAAGGGAGCGGTCGGCGCATCCCTCGCCGCGCTGACCTGGGCCAGACCCGGGCCCGCCGCCCGCTGGCTGACGGGCGAGGCCCTGGCCGAAGTATCGGTTCTGCTGCAGGCGGAGGCAGACCGTTCGGCAACCGGCGTCCAGCGTCCCGGCGACTATCGCGCGCGTGCCGCCCTCGCCCGTCACGCCGCCGATCTGCGCGTCCTGGAACAGGCCGCCGAGATCCGCTCCCAGCGCCTGCACGCGCCGTTCCTCGACAACCAGGTCGTCCGCGCCTGCCGCGCCCTTCCGGAGGCCCTGCGCGTCCAGCCCGGCGCCCGCGCCGCCATCCTCCGTACGGTCCTGGAGGGTGCCGGCGTCACCGGCCTCCCGTCCGGCTGGGGCGCCCCCTCCCACGCTTCCTCGGCGGCGGCCGCACGCGCGGGCCTGCGCGTGGCGGCCGACCCCCTGCTCGACCTGTTCTCCACCCCCCTTCTGGCCGACGCCGGACTGGTGGAGGCCCGTGTCATCCGCGAGGCCTTGCGCGCGGGCGCCGCCGGCGACCCCATCCCCCTGGACGGCCTCGCCGACCTCATCTCCCTCGAACTCTGGCTCCACCGCCTCCTCTCCCGCCGAGGTACTTGCTGGACGGGAACCCCGGCACGCGCGCGTGCGGTGCCCTCCGGGATTCAGCCGAGAAGGGGAGCTCTGGCTTCCGGCGCTTGAACGCCGAGGGCGCTGTCCCTCCCCGTCTGGAGGCTGCCGCCCCCAGGCCCCCGCTGGGTTGGCTCCCGCCGTGGGCCGCCGCGGGCCCTTCTTGGCCGGCCGCGCAGTTCCCCGCGCCCCTGGGGAGCTGCAGGGCCGTCGCCTTCATCGCGCCGCAGCACAGGGCACCGATCACACCTCGCTCACGAAACCCCCGTGCCCAGAACCGCACCCCCCCGCGACAATGACCAGGTGCGGTACAGAATCCTGGGAGTGACCCAAGCGGCGGACGACCAGGGCACCCCCATACCCATCGGCGGCCCACGCCTGCGCACACTCCTCACCACCCTCGCCCTCCGCCCCTCCCGCACCACCACCCCCGAAACCCTGATCGACGAGATCTGGGCCGACGACCCACCCCACGACGCCCCCGCCGCCCTCCAGGCCCTGATCGGCCGCCTCCGCCGCACCCTCGGCCGCCACAGCATCGCCTCCACCCCCGGCGGCTACCGCCTGGAGGCCACCGAGGACGACGTAGACCTGTACGTCTTCGAGGAGCTCGTCCGTACCGGCACCAAGGCCCTCACCGCGGGCGACCCGGCCACCGCCCACCGCACCCTCACCGAGGCCCTCGCCCTCTGGCACGGCCCCGCCCTCGCCGACCTCCCCGACCGCACCGCCGCCACCCGCCCGGAGGCCCTGCGCCGGGAGGCGACCCGCGCCCGGGCCGCCGCCGCCCTCGACCTCGGCCGTGCCCCGGACGTCGTACCGGAGCTGAAGGAGCTGACCGCGGCCCACCCGTTGGACGAGCCTCTGCACGCCCTGCTCATCCGCGCTCTGCGCGACACGGGCCGCCCCGCCGACGCCCTCGCCGCGTACGAGTCCGCCCGCCGCACCCTCGCCGACACCCTCGGCACCGACCCGGGGCCGGAACTCAAAGCCCTGCACACGTCGTTGCTCACACAGCGGCAACCACAGCCACAGCCAAAGTCACGGCCGAAGCCGGATGCACCGCGACAGCCGGATGCACAGTCAGACGTGGAGCCGGAGCCGCTGAAGCCGGCCGCCCCCGCTCAGCCCCCCGAGCGCACCGGCAATCTCCGCCCCCGTCTGACGTCCTTCGTCGGGCGGGAACCAGAACTCGAAGCCATTCGTTCCGACTTGCACAGGGCCCGCCTGGTCACGCTCACCGGACCGGGCGGCTCCGGAAAGACCCGCCTCGCCGAGGAGGCCGCCGCAGGGCTCCCCCAGGCATGGCTGGTCGAGCTGGCCCCGCTCGACCATCCGGAGGCGGTGCCCGGCGCGGTGGTCAGCGCGCTCGGTCTGCGCGAGACCGTGCTGCTGACGAACGAGCTGGGGACCCCGCAGGCCGACCCCGTCGCCCTGCTGATCGAGTACTGCGCCCCGCGCAGCCAGCTCCTGATCCTTGACAACTGCGAACATGTCATCGGCGCGGCCGCCGCCCTCGCCGAGACCCTCCTCACCCACTGCCCGGGACTCACGATCCTCGCGACCAGCCGTGAACCCCTGGGCGTCCCCGGTGAGTCGGTGCGCCCGGTCGAGCCCCTCGTCCCGGAGCAGGCGCACCGACTGTTCGCCGAGCGCGCGAAGGCCGTCCGTCCCGACGCCGGCGCGGTGCTCTCCGACACCGAGGCCGTGGCGGAGATCTGCCGTCGGCTGGACGGGCTGCCGCTGGCCATCGAGCTGGCCGCCGCCCGGCTCAGGCTGCTGACCCCACGCCAGATCGCCGACCGGCTCGACGACCGCTTCCGCCTGCTCACCTCCGGAAGCCGCACGGTCCTGCCCCGCCAGCAGACCCTGCGCGCGGTCGTCGACTGGTCCTGGGACCTGCTGGACGAGCGGGAGCGCACGGTGCTGCGCGAGGTGTCGGTGTTCGCCGGCGGCTGGGACCTCGCGGCGGCCGAGGCCGTGTGCACCGGCCCGGCCGCCGATCTGATCGGCGCCCTGGTCGACAAGTCCCTCGTCGTCGCCGCCCCGGACGCCTCGGGCGGCAGCATGCGCTACCGCATGCTGGAGACCATCCACGAGTACGCCACCGAGCGCGCGGCCGAGGCCGCCGGGCTGCGCGCCGGCGCCGAGCGACGGCACCGCGCGTGGGTGCGCGCGCTGGTCGAGGCGGCCGAGCCGCGCCTGCGGTCGGCGGACCAACTGCCCTGGATCTCCCGTCTGGAGACCGAACTGGACAACATCCGGGCGGCACTGGACCGCTCCGTGCGCGCCGGCGACGAGCCGGAGGCGGGTGCGATTGTCCTGGCCATCGGCTGGTTCTGGTGGCTGCGCAACCACCGCCAGGAGGCGGTGTCCCGGGTCCGGCTGGTCCTCCGCCTGGGCGTGGCCCTGGACACCCTGGACACACCGGAGGGCCCGGCCCCAGGCGGTGATCTGATGGAGCTGGTGGAGTCGGCCGACCCGGTGGGGGCCCTTCTCGCCGTACCCGACGGCGAGGCCGGGCATCCGCTGCGGGAGCTGCGGATGGACCTGCGGATGCTCGACCTGTTCCTGACCTCCGAGTCGGCCACCGAGCACCTCGCGGGCGACCCGCGGGCCCCGGAGTACCTCGCGTGCGTGCGAGCCGCCTTCGCGCACGGCGGTCCCCGGGCCGCCCGGCTCCCGGGCATCGTCTGGCCGCTGACCGCCTACTACCTGGGCGGCGCGGGGGACCTCGGCCCCGACATGGCCGCAGCCGTCGCCAACTGCCGTGTGTACGGCGGCGATTGGGAAGTCGGCGTCTCCCTGATGTACCGCACCCACACGATGGTCGACTCTCCGGGCAACCTGCGAGGCGTGGACGAGGATCTCGCCGAGCTGCGGACGCTCAGCCGGCGCGTCGGGGACCGCTGGATGCGGGCCCAGGTGTGCAGCGCGGCCGGCGAGGCGGCCATGGCGCGCGGCAGGTTCGGCGAGGCGCGCGGTGAGTACGAGGAGGCGCTGCGCCTCGCCTACGAGGTGGGTGCCTACGCCGAATCGCCGTTCCTGATGGCCCGGCTCGCCGAGATCGCCTACCGTTCCGGCGACCCGAAGGCCGCGCTGGCTTCCCTGGACGAGGCGGAAGCGGCCGCCGACCGGTACGCCGTGCCGGAGTCGCGTGCCTTCGTGCTGCTGCTGCGCGCCCACATCGCCCTGCACGACGGGGAGCACGCGGCAGCCCGGGAGCTGTACGAGGCGACGTGCGCGGTGACGCACGGGGGCAACCCGCCGCCGCAGTTCGTGGCTGCCCTGCACAGCGTCGAGGCGCTTCTCGTCGCCGCCGAGTCGGGCCCCGCGCACGGGCTGCCGATCGTCGCCATGGCGCTGCGCGAGGCCGTGGCCCAGCGGTGCGCGGAGTCGATCACGGCGGGGCTGGTCGACATCGCGGCCGGTCTGCAGGCCCGGCGCGGCGATCTGGCCGGTGCGGTACGGCTGTTCGCCGCCGCGGACCACTGGCGCGACGGCAATCTCCGCCCCGAGCCGGAGCGCAGCGAGGCCCTTCGGGTGCAGTCCGGCGCCCGCGTGGTCCTCTCGGCCGAGCGGTACGAGGCCGAGCGCGCCCGGGGCGCGTCCCTCGACGTGGCCGATGTGCTGCGAGAGCTGGACGCCACTGCGGCGAGGACCGCCGAACGCGGCTAGGCACTCCGGTCTGCCGGCCTACCCGCCTACCGGTCTTCCCCCGCCTACCGGCAGGTGAACCGGGACTCCGCCCAGTCCGCGAGCGCGGCCCGGTCGAGGAGGCCGCCGTGGGGCTGTACGACGAGCCGTACGGTCCTGCGCCCGGTCAGGTTCACATGGACGGGCACGGCAGGGTCGTTTCCCCTGACCGTCCCGGAGTGCCACAGCCGTACCCCGTCGGCGTAGACGGAGAAGGACACCTTGCCGAGGCCCAGCGTCATGTCGTCCACGCCGGCCAGTGCGTCGTAGGCGGTGCACTGCCGGTTGAGGGCGATGGTCACGGAGGAGTCGCCGTGCACGGTCACCCCGCGCGCGTACTGCTTGCCGTCGATCGACATGCCGTAGCGCTGCCACACCCAGCTGCTCTCGCCGAGCTGGATCTCGGGCCGGGTGCCGTCGCCGGTGACGTCGTAGCCGAGGTCGCTCACCTCGTAGACGGTGGGGGGCGGCGGCGGAGTGGGCGGCGGGGTCGGCTTCGGCGTGGGGGTCGGGGTGGGTGTCGGCCTGGGCGTGGGCGTCGGCTTGGGGGTGGGTTTCGGTGCGGGCGTCGGCGTCGGGGTGGGGGTCGGCTCCGGGGCGACCACCACCGGCTTCGGCGCGGGCTTCTTCGACGGGGTCGGCTGCGGCGCCGGGGGCTGTACGACCGGCGCGGACGGTGCCGGCTTGGCCGCCTCCTTCGCCGGCGGACGGCTGTCG
>NZ_CM002285.1:4986217-4994198 GCF_000497445.1 Streptomyces roseochromogenus subsp. oscitans DS 12.976
GGCCCCGAACCAGCCGATGACCGCGACCGGGACGACACCGGGGATACCGCCGGCGACCTCTTCGATCTGCGCGGCCGCGAGCCGGCACTTGGCGCATTCCTCCAGATGCTTGCGCAGGCCCCGCTCGGCGCGGATGCGCAGCTTGCGGCGGGCGTAGGTGCCGAGCTGGTCGGCGTAGCGGGCGCACTCCTCGTCACCGGAGAGGGAGGCGCTGACGTGGGCCTGGAGATAGGCCTGCTTCAGTCCCTCGCGCGCACGGCTGGCGAGGACCCGGGTGCCGTTGGCGTCCAGCCCGAACAGCACGGCCACATCGCTCGGGGACTCGTCCTCCACCTCGGTGTGCCACAGCACGGCCTGCCAGCGTTCGGGCAGTGAGCGGAAGGCCCGCATGGCCATGGACTGCTCGGCCTCGTGCATCGCGCGCACATCGGCGCCGAGGTCCAACCCCGCTCCGAAGGAGCCCGTGGATGCGGTGTCGTCGGCGACCTCCGAACCCCTGGCGGCCTGCTGGGCGAAGACGGCGAAGTCGTCGACGAGCTGCTCACGCCGGGCGGACCTGGTCCAGTGCGCGGCGACGCGCCGAACGGAGGTCAGCAGATAGGCGCGTACGGCGTGCTTGGGCCCGGATCCCCCGCGCACCGCCTGCAGCATCCGGGCGAAGACCTCTGCGGTGAGGTCGTCGGCGGTGTGCCCGTCCCGGCAGCAGGTGCGGGCGTACCGCCGTACGGCGTCCGCGTGCCGCCGATACAGCTCCTCGTACGCGGAGTCGTCACCGGCGCGCATCCGTTCGATCAGCGCGCCGTCGTCGGGCGGCCCTTCCCGGGGCGGCGGCACCACCACACTGCCGTCGCGCTGGGCCGGTACGCTCCGGCCGCTCCGTGCACCGGACGAAGCCGGACGACCGCCCTGATTCGGCACCTGGGGTGGGGTCAGCCCGGCCGCATCCGGGCCCGCGTCGTCACCGCGTGACTCGTCCCACCCGTCAACGCCCATCGCGGAAAGCCCCCGGCACCGGCCCAGCCCAACCCTTACCGGCTCAGAGTGCCACATTGTCTTTTATTCAAGGACCCCTCGTGCACGGCATCCACTCATCCGAGGGCTGTTGTCAGCACAGCCTTACGACCACTCCTCGGACGAGTGAACCGCAACCTCCTAAGAGGTGCGGAGCCGCATGTGATGTGCGGCCCCGCCGCGATGGGGATCACCCCGCGTTCGAGTGACTCCCAAGCCCCTACGCCGGCCGAGACCGAAGCCCCTCCAGCAAAATGTCCAGCAGCCGCGCACTCGCAGCGGCCTGCTGCGCCGCATCCGGCAGAGACGGTGCCGCCGTGGCGATCACCAGCAGCACATCCCCCACGGACACGTCCGCCCGCAGTTCCCCGGCCGCCCGAGCCCGCTCGACCAGCTGCCCGACCACATCGAGCAACTCCCCGACCCCGCTGTCATCGGCAGCGCCACCGGACTCCCCAGGCACCAGCCGAAGCTCACCACTGCCCGGCTGCACCCGCTGCTGAGGCACCCGGGCCTCATCAGCCGACCCCACCGACGCACCGGACCCGGCTGAACCGGTGGAGCCGACCAGCACCTGCGGCGGCAGCAACCGCCCCGCCCCCGACGCCACCGACGTCCGCAGGAACCGCGACAGCGCCGACCACGGCTCGTCCTCCTGCCCGAGCGCGGCCCGCGCCTGCTCGGTCAGCCGCGCCGTCTCCTCCTCGGCTATCCGCCGGACCAGCACGTCCTTGCTGGGAAAGCGCCGGTACACCGTGCCGACCCCGACCCGGGCGCGCCGCGCCACGTCCTCCATCGGCGCGCCGTACCCCAGCTCGCCGAAGACCTCACGCGCCGCACGCAGCACGTGCTCCAGATTGCGCTGTGCGTCGACCCGCAGCGGCGTCGTACGCGCCCCGTCCGCAGGCACGTTGCCCACCGCCGGGCTCATCGCCCCGCCACCGGGCGCGATGGCGGCTGCGGATGACCAATGTGTGTCCTGAACATGCATGTCTTCCCCCGGTAATGACGTCTCCCCCCGGAGACTCTCCCCGCCACTGAATCGGGAGTGCGTGGAACTGGCATCGGTCTCGACCGGGTCCGCCCGTCGCGATACCCGTTCGACCACATTCCCTACACCCCGTCGACACACGAACATAGTTGAGAGGAAGTCAATTCAGAAGGGGCAGGTTCCGCACAGTGCGCCCCCCGATCGGAGTACGGGTCTCGTACGTCCCGTTTCGCCACCTTCGCGCCCCCTCGCCCGCCCCCGCTGACCTGCCCCCTTTCGTCCCACCCCGACAGCGCCGCCGACCTCGCGCCCACCCGGCCGTCAGTCACACAAATTGCCGGGGCTGTGGACAAACAACTGCGCCGGGTGCGTCATGGGATGGTGAAGGAACGTGCGCGCATTCTGGTTGTCGGCGGCGGCTACGTCGGGATGTACACGGCCCTGCGTCTGCAGCGGAAGCTGAAGGGCGAGCTCAAGCGGGGTGAGATCGAGATCACGGTTGTCACCCCCGACCCCTACATGACGTACCAGCCGTTCCTTCCCGAAGCGGCCGCCGGTTCCATTTCCCCTCGTCATGTCGTCGTACCGCTGCGCCGCGTCCTGGACCAGTGCCATGTCGTCATCGGCGAGGTCACCGCCATCGACCACGCGGTGCGCACCGCCGCGGTCGCCACGCTCGCCACCGCCGAGGAAGGCAGAGCGGCCGAACTCCTCGGCTATGACGAGCTGGTGCTCGCCCCCGGCTCGATCTCCCGCACGCTGCCCATCCCGGGCCTCGCCGAGTACGGCATCGGCTTCAAGACCGTCGAAGAGGCCATCGGCCTGCGCAACCACGTCATCGAGCAGATGGACATCGCCTCCTCCACCCGCGACCCCGCGATCCGCGACGCCGCCCTCACCTTCGTCTTCGTGGGCGGCGGCTACGCGGGCGTGGAGGCGCTCGCCGAACTGGAGGACATGGCCCGCTACACCGCGCGCTACTACCACAACGTCCGACCCGAGGACATGAAATGGATCCTCGTGGAGGCGTCCGACCGCATCCTCCCCGAGGTCGGCGCGGAGATGGGCCGCTACACCGTCACCCAGCTGCGCCGCCGTAACATCCAGGTCCTCCTCGACACCCGCCTGAACTCCTGCGCCGGCCGCGTCGCCGTCCTCAGCGACGGCCAGCGCTTCCCGACCCGTACGCTCGTGTGGACCGCCGGCGTCAAACCGCACCCCCTGCTCGCCGCCACCGATCTGCCGCTCACCGAGCGCGGCCGGCTGAAGTGCACCGCCCAGCTGACCGTCGACGGCGCCGAGCACGCCTGGGGGGCCGGAGACGCGGCGGCCGTACCCGACGTCACCGCCGCCGAGCCCGGCACCGAGACCGCGCCCAACGCCCAGCACGCCGTCCGCCAGGCCCGCACCCTCGGCGACAACATCGCCCACGCGCTGCGCGGCGAACCGCTGGAGACGTACGCCCACAGGTACGTCGGTTCGGTCGCCTCCCTCGGCCTGCACAAGGGCGTCGCCCAGGTCTACGGGCGCAAGCTGAAGGGCTACCCTGCCTGGTTCATGCACCGCGTCTACCACCTCAGCAGGGTGCCCACCGTCAATCGCAAGGCCCGGGTCCTGGCGGAATGGACCCTCGCCGGGCTCTTCAAACGGGAGATCGTCTCGCTCGGTTCACTCGAACATCCGCGAGCGGAGTTCGAACTCGCGGCCGGTGGAAAGCCTCCTCACAGCCCCTCGGACGACCCGAAGGGGTCGTCCTGACCGGACCCAGGAACTCCCCGGCTCGCCCAGGCGTCTGACGGATGTCGCCGCGGCACGCCCCCTGCCAGACTGCCCCACGTCCGCGGACGGGCCACCCACCCGCCCTCAGCACCCACGAGGCTTCTTCCCAAGTGAACTTCACGCGCTGGAGCGCCCGGCTCCCCGGAACGCAGCGCCGCGCCGCCGCGCGGACCGAGACCCCGGTCTCCCCGGACCGGCGGGGGGAAGGCTCCGTGCCCGCGGCCCGCGCCGGACAGCCGGCCGGCGACGCACCCCCGGTGCCCGCCGTCGACGAACTGCCCGCGCGCGACGTCCTCGACCGCGTCCCGGCCCTCGTCGCCCTGGTCCACGGCCCCGACCACCGCCTCGCCTACGTCAACGACGCCTACACGACGGCCTTCGGCGTACGACCTCCGGCCGCCCCCGCCCGCGAGGCACTGCCCGAACTCGCCGAACTGGGCCTGCTCCCGCTCCTCGACCAGGTGCTGCGCAGCGGCAAGCCCCGCACCCTGAAGTCCCGCAAGGCCGTCGACGGCCGCTCCTACACCTTCACCTGCACGCCCGTCGCCGAGGACGGCGACCGCGACGCCGGCGTACTCGTCTTCGCCACCGACGTCACCGACCACGCCGAGGCCGCCGAACGGCTGCGGGCCAGCGAGCGCCGCCAGCGCGAGACCGCGGTGACCCTCCAGCGCTCCCTGCTCCCCCAGGAGCTGGAACAACCCGACGACCTGCGCATCGCCGCCACCTACCTGCCCGGCGGCACGGAAGCGGCGGTCGGCGGCGACTGGTACGACGTGATCACCCTGGGCGGCGGCCGCACGGCGCTGGTCATCGGCGATGTGATGGGCCGCGGGGTCCGCGCGGCGGCGGTGATGGGCCAACTGCGGACGGCCGTCCGGGCATACGCCCGCCTGGACCTGCCCCCGCACGAGGTGCTCCAGTTGCTGGACGGCCTGGCCACCGAGATCGACGCCAACCAGATCGCCACCTGCGTCTACGCCGTCCATGATCCGAACGAGGGCCGGCTGGTGTACGCCTCCGCGGGGCATCTGCCCATCCTGGTCCGCGACGAGAACGGCACGGTCTCCCGCGCCGACGAACCCACCGGCCCGCCGCTCGGCACCGGCGGCTGGATGCACGCTTCGGGTTCGATCGCGCTGGGCCCGGGGTCGACGGCGGTCCTCTACACGGACGGCCTGGTCGAGCGCCGCGACGAGGACCTGGATGAGGGCATCGCGTCACTCGAACGCGCCCTCGCGGGCGCCACGGGCACCCCCCAGGTGGTCTGCGACCGCCTGGTCCGCTCGGCCGGCGTCACCGCCGACCACGACGACGACGTGGCCGTCCTCGTCCTCCAGCACCCATCCCGTACGGGCCCCGACGGCGACCTGTTCCGCAACGCGGCCCTGGAACTCCTCGGCGGCGTGGAAGCGGCCCCGCGCGCCCGCGCCTTCGCCTCCGGCGTGCTGACGAGCTGGCGCTTCCCGTCCGAGCTGCACGACCTCGGCGTCCTGGCCGCCAGCGAGCTGGTCGCCAACTCCCTCCAACACGGCACCCCGCCCATGCGCCTCCGGCTCCGCCGCACCGACCGCCGCCTGATCATCGAGGTCACGGACGGCGACGACCACCTCCCACGCCGCCGGCGCGCGGAACCGGGTGACGAGTCGGGGAGGGGGATCGCCATCGTGGCGACCATCGCGTCCAACTGGGGATCGAGAAGGACGCCGGGCGGCGGGAAGGCGGTGTGGTGCGAGTTCGTGCTCACGAAGGGCTAGGCGCCGTGGGGGTGACTGTTGTCTGCCGGGTGCGGGTGCGTCGTGGCTGGTTGCGCCCACGCGGCGGAGCCGCATATCGATACAGCCCCGCGCCCCTCGGGAACCGCGGTGCCGTCGGCCGCATAGCGCAGCGGCACCTCCCAGCCAGCAGCGCCCGAAACGTGCCCTGCCCCGGTAGCGGGTGCGCTACGCCTCCGCCGCCACCGGCTCCGCAGGCGCACCGCCGCGCGTGACCACGCGGCTCCCGCGCGCCAGCCACGGCCGGTCCTGCACATCCGTGAGCCGCCGCCCCAGCCGCAGCGCCAGCACCGTGATCCCCAGCGAGAACAGCAGGAAGGTCACGATGTACGGCGCATGCAGCGAGGCCCCCAGCGGCCCGCCCACCGCCGGCCCAACGGCCAACGCCAGCTGCTTGACCAGCGCAAACGCCGAGTTGTACTGCCCGGCCATCCCCTCCGGCGCCAGATCGGCGACCAGCGGCGCGACCGTCGGCGACAACATCGCCTCACCCAGCCCGAACAGCGCGTACGTCGACACGAACGCGGCCGTCGCCATCTCCTGGCTGCCGTGGCCCAGCCCCGCGTACCCCGCGGCCAGCCAGGCGACGGCCCAGATCAGTCCGACCCCGGCGATCACACGAGACCGCCGGCGCCGCTCGACGAACTTGAGCACGGCGAACTGGGCGACCACGATCATCAGCGTGTTCGCGGCCAGGGCGGTCCCCAGCGCGGAGGTCGATATCCCGGCGGCCTCGACGCCGTACGCGCTCAGCCCGGACTCGAACTGGCCGTAGCAGGCGAAGAACAGCACGAAGCCCAGCACACACAGCTGCACCATCGCCCGGTTCCCGAGCAACTGCTTCCAGCTGCCCTTAGCCGACGCCGGAGCGTCCTCCAGCCGCGGCGAGTGCGGCATCCGCACCGTCGCCATCACCACGACCAGCAGCAGGAACATCGCCGCCTCGATCGCAAACAGCAGCGTGAACGACGACACGCGCGTGGTGTCGACGAGGTGACCGCCGATGAGGCCGCCTATACCGAGCCCCAGGTTCTGCAGGAAGAACTGCATCGCGAACGCCCGGGACCGCGTGTCGGCCGTCGAGCAGTCCACGATCATCGTCGCCAGCGCCGGCTGCATCACGGCCTGTCCAGCGCCCAGCGCGGCAGCGGACAGCAGTACGGCGCCGGCGTTGCTCGCGAGCCCCAGGCTCAGCGCGCCGAGCGCGGCGGTGACCAGGGCGGCGAGCAGGACCGGCAGCGGGCCGCGCCGCACGATCGCCCGGCCGGCGAACGGCAGCACGATCAGCGCGGCCACGGCGAAGACGGCGAGTACGAGTCCCGCCGTCATGGCTCCCAGCCCTCGCACCTGCGCCACATAGACGTACAGGTAGGGGACGGTGAAGCCGAGCCCGAACGCGCTGAGTGCGTTGCCCACGTGGATCCGGCGCATCGCTGCGCCCATCGCCCTGGTCACGTTCACCTCTCTCACTAGTTAGTCCTGAAGACTTCAAAGCTAAAGTTCGAAGCTAAAGAGTACACAGTGAAGGACTTCAACGCAAAGGAGCTGCGTGCCATACTGCGCCCATGGCCGACACCGCCCCCGACGTCACCGAGCCGACACTCGAAGAGCAGATCGCCGCCTACCAACGCGAGTTCCAGGACCTGGACCCCCAGGTCGAGAAGATCGTGTCGGCGCTGTCCCGACTGAACCGCCGCATGAACGTCGCCTACGGCCGGCAGACCTCCGCCCTCGGCATCAGCAACGCCGAGTGGGAGGTGCTCAAGGCACTCGTCCTCTCCGGCGCCCCCTACCGCATGGGCCCCAGCGACCTCGCCAAGCGCCTCGGCCTCACGCCGGCCGCGATGACCCACCGGATCGACCGCATGGTCGCCGAGGGACTCGTCACCCGGGAGCGCGACGAGTCCAACCGCGTCCGGGTCATCGTCGAGCTGACCCCGGAGGGCCGAGAGAAGTGGCTGGAGGCGATGCGCCTGGCGACCGTCTTCGAGGAGGACCTCCTCCAGGACCTCACCCCCGCGGAGCGCGCGGTGCTCGACGAGGTCCTGACCAGGCTCCTGATCAGGGTGGAGCACGCCCAGCCGGACGCTGGCGGCCGGCTCAGCGACCTTGACTGAGGCCACCCGGGACCACTCGAAAAAGATCTTGACAGGGGTGGGTTGACACGCACCTGTCGGCTCCGTAAAGTTCTCCGGGTTGCCACGGGGCCGTAACGGTTCTGCGGTAGCACCTCCGCCGCTTCGAGCGGCACCCCCTCACACCACTGCACGATCTCCCGTACGGGTTGATTTCGGCGTGCCCGAATTCAATTCGAATGGAAGCCCGGTGGCCCGATTGGGAATCACCGAGCGGATCCGCTAAGGTTTGAGACGTCGGAACGGCCCAACGGCCAGGAAGACAAACCCCCCTGACTGGGAGTCAGACA
>NZ_CM002285.1:4995943-4999323 GCF_000497445.1 Streptomyces roseochromogenus subsp. oscitans DS 12.976
GCTCATGGGTGGAACGTTGATTATTCGGCCGGGATCCTGGGTCGGAGGCTGCTAGTACTGCTCGTCAGAGCGTGGAACGCATGATCTTCGGACGGGGCCTGGCCGGGCACGCTGTTGGGTGTCTGAGGGAACGAACTTTCCTCAGTCGCCGGCCCCAGTGCACTCGGACCTGTTGGTTCGGGGTGATGGGTGGCTGGTCGTTGTTTGAGAACTGCACAGTGGACGCGAGCATCTGTGGCCAAGTTTTTAAGGGCGCACGGTGGATGCCTTGGCACCAGGAACCGATGAAGGACGTGGGAGGCCACGATAGTCCCCGGGGAGTCGTCAACCAGGCTTTGATCCGGGGGTTTCCGAATGGGGAAACCCGGCAGTCGTCATGGGCTGTCACCCTTGTCTGAACACATAGGGCAAGTGGAGGGAACGCGGGGAAGTGAAACATCTCAGTACCCGCAGGAAGAGAAAACAACCGTGATTCCGGGAGTAGTGGCGAGCGAAACCGGATGAGGCCAAACCTACGACGTGTGAGACCCGGCAGGGGTTGCGTCGTGGGGGTTGTGGGATCTCTCTTCCACGGTCTGCCGGCCGTGGGGCGAGTCAGAAACCGTTGATGTAGGCGAAGGACATGCGAAAGGTCCGGCGTAGAGGGTAAGACCCCCGTAGTCGAAACGTCAGCGGCTCGTTTGAGAGACACCCAAGTAGCACGGGGCCCGAGAAATCCCGTGTGAATCTGGCGGGACCACCCGCTAAGCCTAAATATTCCCTGGTGACCGATAGCGGATAGTACCGTGAGGGAATGGTGAAAAGTACCCCGGGAGGGGAGTGAAATAGTACCTGAAACCGTGTGCCTACAAGCCGTGGGAGCGTCGGACATCAGCTTGCTGGTGTCTCGTGACTGCGTGCCTTTTGAAGAATGAGCCTGCGAGTTTGCGGTGTGTTGCGAGGTTAACCCGGGTGGGGAAGCCGTAGCGAAAGCGAGTCCGAACAGGGCGCTGTAGTAGCACGCTCAAGACCCGAAGCGGAGTGATCTAGCCATGGGCAGGTTGAAGCGGAGGTAAGACTTCGTGGAGGACCGAACCCACCAGGGTTGAAAACCTGGGGGATGACCTGTGGTTAGGGGTGAAAGGCCAATCAAACTCCGTGATAGCTGGTTCTCCCCGAAATGCATTTAGGTGCAGCGTCGTGTGTTTCTTGCCGGAGGTAGAGCACTGGATAGGCGATGGGCCCTACCGGGTTACTGACCTTAGCCAAACTCCGAATGCCGGTAAGTGAGAGCGCGGCAGTGAGACTGTGGGGGATAAGCTCCATGGTCGAGAGGGAAACAGCCCAGAGCATCGACTAAGGCCCCTAAGCGTACGCTAAGTGGGAAAGGATGTGGAGTCGCACAGACAACCAGGAGGTTGGCTTAGAAGCAGCCACCCTTGAAAGAGTGCGTAATAGCTCACTGGTCTAGTGATTCCGCGCCGACAATGTAGCGGGGCTCAAGCGTACCGCCGAAGTCGTGTCATTGCAGTATATAGCCCCAACGGGTGCTGTGATGGGTAGGGGAGCGTCGTCTGCCGGGTGAAGCGGCACTGGAAGGTAGTCGTGGACGGTTGACGAGTGAGAATGCAGGCATGAGTAGCGATTCACACGTGAGAAACGTGTGCGCCGATTGACTAAGGGTTCCTGGGTCAAGCTGATCTGCCCAGGGTAAGTCGGGACCTAAGGCGAGGCCGACAGGCGTAGTCGATGGATAACCGGTTGATATTCCGGTACCCGCTGTGAAGCGTCAAACATCGAAACAGGCGATGCTAAGTCCGTGAAGCCGTTCCGGACCCTTCGGGGAATGGAAAGTGGTGGAGCCGACGGACCAGACTTGCAGTAGGTGAGTGATGGGGTGACGCAGGAAGGTAGTCCATCCCGGGCGGTGGTTGTCCCGGGGTAAGGGTGTAGGACGTTGTCCAGGTAAATCCGGGCAGCACATAGTCTGAGACCTGATGCCGAGCCGATTGTGGTGAAGTGGATGATCCTATGCTGTCGAGAAAAGCCTCTAGCGAGTTTCATGGCGGCCCGTACCCTAAACCGACTCAGGTGGTCAGGTAGAGAATACCGAGGCGTTCGGGTGAACTATGGTTAAGGAACTCGGCAAAATGCCCCCGTAACTTCGGGAGAAGGGGGGCCATTCCTGGTGAGAGGACTTGCTCCTCGAGCTGGGGGTGGCCGCAGAGACCAGCGAGAAGCGACTGTTTACTAAAAACACAGGTCCGTGCGAAGCCGTAAGGCGATGTATACGGACTGACGCCTGCCCGGTGCTGGAACGTTAAGGGGACCGGTTAGCTCACTTTCGGGTGGGCGAAGCTGAGAACTTAAGCGCCAGTAAACGGCGGTGGTAACTATAACCATCCTAAGGTAGCGAAATTCCTTGTCGGGTAAGTTCCGACCTGCACGAATGGCGTAACGACTTCTCGACTGTCTCAACCATAGGCCCGGTGAAATTGCACTACGAGTAAAGATGCTCGTTTCGCGCAGCAGGACGGAAAGACCCCGGGACCTTTACTACAGTTTGATATTGGTGTTCGGTTCGGCTTGTGTAGGATAGCTGGGAGACTGTGAAGCCCGTACGCCAGTGTGGGTGGAGTCGTCGTTGAAATACCAGTCTGGTCGTGCTGGATGTCTAACCTGGGTCCGTGATCCGGATCAGGGACAGTGTCTGATGGGTAGTTTAACTGGGGCGGTTGCCTCCTAAAGGGTAACGGAGGCGCCCAAAGGTTCCCTCAGCCTGGTTGGCAATCAGGTGTTGAGTGTAAGTGCACAAGGGAGCTTGACTGTGAGACCGACGGGTCGAGCAGGGACGAAAGTCGGGACTAGTGATCCGGCGGTGGCTTGTGGAAGCGCCGTCGCTCAACGGATAAAAGGTACCCCGGGGATAACAGGCTGATCTTCCCCAAGAGTCCATATCGACGGGATGGTTTGGCACCTCGATGTCGGCTCGTCGCATCCTGGGGCTGGAGTCGGTCCCAAGGGTTGGGCTGTTCGCCCATTAAAGCGGTACGCGAGCTGGGTTTAGAACGTCGTGAGACAGTTCGGTCCCTATCCGCTGTGCGCGTAGGAGTCTTGAGAAGGGCTGTCCCTAGTACGAGAGGACCGGGACGGACGAACCTCTGGTGTGCCAGTTGTTCTGCCAAGGGCATGGCTGGTTGGCTACGTTCGGGAGGGATAACCGCTGAAAGCATCTAAGCGGGAAGCCTGCTTCGAGATGAGGACTCCCACCCACTTGATGGGGTAAGGCTCCCAGTAGACGACTGGGTTGATAGGCCGGATCTGGAAGCCAGGTAACTGGTGGAGGTGACCGGTACTAATAGGCCGAGGGCTTGTCCTCAGTTGCTCGCGTCCACTGTGTT
>NZ_CM002285.1:4999573-5072786 GCF_000497445.1 Streptomyces roseochromogenus subsp. oscitans DS 12.976
TTTTTAGAAGTGATTTTAGAAGGTGACTTCGGCCGTGTTCATCGTGCCGCCCCGCCGGCCCGGTGCGTGCTGGCCGTTCCAGTAGAGGTTTGTGTGGGCGATCACCTGCTCCGGGGCGGGTGCGCCGTACGCGGTGAGGTTCTCCGTCGTGTGGGCGTCGGCGACCAGCGTCGCGTCGTAGCCCCGGACCAGGGCACCGTGCAGGGTCGAGCGGACGCAGAAGTCGGTCTGGGCGCCAGCGACGATCAGCCGGCCGACCGCGTGCCCCGCCAGCACGGACTCCAGGTCGGTGTCCTCGAAGGAGTCCCCGTAGCACTTGGCGACGAGGGGCTCGGTGTCGAGGCGCTTCAGTTCGGGGACGTACTCCCAGACCTCGGTGCCGGGGATCAGCTCCTCGTCCTGGTGCTGTATCCAGATCACCGGTACGTTCGCCGTGCGGGCCTTGCCGATCAGGGTGTTGATGTTGGCGATGACCTCGTCGCGGTTCGGCGAGCCCGGCACCATCACGCCGTTCTGTACGTCGATGACGAGCAGGGCGGTGTTCGGCCGTTGTGGCAGATTTGTCATGGCGTCCACAATATGGGATGCCGCTGACAGCGCTCGGCACTACGGTGACCCCATGAGCTCCCTGACCAGCGATGACTACAGCGATGACTACAGCGGAGATTACAGGGGTGACGACAGGGGTGATTACGTCATCCGTGCCATACGGCCCGACGACTGGCCCCTGGTGAAGCAGCTGCGGCTGGACGCGTTGCGGGATCCGGCCGCGCCGCTCGCCTTTCTGGAGAACTATGAGGATGCCGTGGCCAAGGCCGACGCGTTCTGGCAGGACAGAGCCGTCGGGTCGGGTGAGGGCTCCACGGCGGCGCGGCAGTTCATCGCCGAGGCGCCCGACGGGATGTGGGCCGGCTCGGTCACCGTACTCATCGAGGAGGCCGGGACGAAGGACTGGGCCGGGTATGCCATCGAGCGTCGGCAGGGGCATGTCGTGGGGGTGTACGTGCGGCCCGAGCACCGTGGGAACGGGCTGATCAAGACCCTGTTCGACGCCGGTGTGGCGTGGGCGAGGGAACGGGGTGCGGAGCGGGTGCGGCTGCTGGTGCATGAGCAGAACGCGCGGGCCCAGGGGGCCTACCGCAAGGTGGGGTTCGTGCCGAGCGGGGTGGTCGTGCCGTTCTTCAAGGATCAGGCGGAGACCGAGTGGGAGTTCGTTCTGGAGTGGCCGACCTAGACCGGCAGTTCCCGGTGGGGCCAGCGGGAGCGGGCCTGTTCGCGGGAGCGGAGCAGGGCGAGGGTCGGCAGGCCCTGGTTGGTCCCGGTGGCGAGCAGGTCCGGGAGTTGGGGGAGCGGGGCCACGGCCGCGATGTCGTCCAGGATCAGGGTGAGTGGTGGGTCGAGCCGACCGGAGGATGACCGTTCGGCCATGCGCCGGCCGCGCTCGACCACGCTCGAGACGAGGGCCGTCAGCAGCGGCATGGCGCCGGGATTGCTCTTGGGGTCCTCGATGGATTCACCGACCACATAAAGCGTGCCCCCTTCGTGGACGAAGGAATCCAAGACGAGCGCATCAGTTCGGTTGGGGGTGCAGGCTTCGCGGATGTTGACCGTGGAGAGGGCGGACAGGGCTCGGCTGGTCAACTCCTGTGCGATGTCCCGGCGTTCGGGGTGCGCGGTGAGTGCGGCCTCCAGTTCGCCGGCGGCGCCGGGGGCGGCCTTGGGATGGGTGCGGAGGGCGCGTACGGCGTCCTGGATCTGGTTGCCCTGGGACCAGCGGTGGACGTGGCGGATGGTGCGGTTCTCCAGAGCGGCGGCGTGAAGGTAGCTCCGGAGGAGGGTTGTCGCCGTGTCCACGACCGCCTGGTCGAGTTTGGCCGTGGGTTGTACGGGGGCGAGGAGAGCGGTGGCTCTGCTCAGTGCGGTTTGTCTGTCCTCGCAGCCCGTTGTGAGGGACCAGTGGAGGCGGGCCGGGGTGTCGCAGAGGTGGGTGGGGTCGTAGAGGAGGGTGGGGCCCAGTTTGGCTCTGGTGTCCTTTGTCTCCGCCCAGAGGGCCGGATTCGAGGTGACCAGGAGGATGGGGCCTTCCGCGTCGCGTACGGCCTGGGCGGCGGCCGTCTGGCGGGCTGCGGGCGGGCTGTAGATCACCGCGCCTTCGGCGCGGTTCGGCTCCCTCCCGCCCGTCCGTTCACCGAGGGGCACCGTCGGTGCGGGCACCGTCTCGGTGCGCGGGAGTGGGACCTCGTAATGCGGGAGCGGGACCTCGTACCGCTGCTCGGTCGGCACAGCCGGCTGCACGACAGCCTCGATGGGCGCGGTCGGTTGCACGACAGCCTCGATGGGCGCGGTCGGCTGCACGACAGCCTCGGTCGGCGTCGCCCGCTGCACGGCGTTCTCGGTCGGCGCTGCCCGCCGCACGGCCCCCCTGGCTGCCGTAGCCCGGCGTGCCCGTCCCGCTCGCCATCTCGCCACGGTTCCGATCACGAACACGGTGAGGACGAACAGAGCCATCAGCTGGCCGGTGAACAGGCCCCAGAAGAGGCCCCAGCCGGAGAGCTGGGAGGCGGGGGTGTTGGGCCAGGCGCCGGTGATGTCGTGGGGTGCGCCGATCAGGTGGCGCATGGCCAGGGGGGTGCGGGTGAAGGTGACGGCGTGGGGCCAGGCGCCCTTGGCGAAGAGGCCCGCGAGGCCTGTGGCCGTCCACACCAGCACGGTCATGCCGATGAGGAACGCGAGGATGCCGATGAGCAGACCGTCGGGGATGCCGCCCTGGCCCGCCCGGCGGTCCTCGCGGCGATCGCGAGCGTCCGGTCTCACCCGTTCCTCCCCAGTGCCTGTGCCTGTGTCCCGTGCCTGTGTCCCTACGCCACCGTCGATTCGGAGTCGCCCAGATGCTGTTCCACGAAGGCCGCCGCCCGCTGCTCGGCCTCCAGCTCGGCGGCGCGCAGGGCGTCGTCGGCCGTGAGGTCGCTGGAGGACTCGGTCATCGCGCGGTCGGTGAAGACCAGGGGGCGTTCCGTCTCCGTGACCAGGTGTTTGACCACCTGGACGTTGCCGTTGACGTCCCAGACGGCGATGCCGGGCGTCAGCGTCGGAATGATTTCCACCGCCCACCTCGGCAAACCCAGTACCCGGCCGGTGGCCCGTGCCTCATCGGCCTTCTGGGCGTAGATGGTGCGGGTCGAGGCCATCTTCAGGATCGCCGCCGCCTCCTTGGCCGCGGCTCCGTCGACCACGTCGGACA
Source organism: Streptomyces roseochromogenus subsp. oscitans DS 12.976 (assembly GCF_000497445.1). NCBI lineage: Bacteria > Bacillati > Actinomycetota > Actinomycetes > Kitasatosporales > Streptomycetaceae > Streptomyces > Streptomyces roseochromogenus. Next base: position 5,002,815 of record NZ_CM002285.1, read on the forward strand.
GGTGGTGGACGACCGCGACGAAGGACAGGCCGAGCCGACGGCCGAACTTGAGCAGGCGCTGGAACAGCTGGGCCACGAAGGGGCTGTTGATGATGTGCCAGGCCTCCTCGACCAGGAAGATGCGCTTCTTCCGGTCGGGGCGGATCCAGGTGTGCTCCAGCCATACGCCGACGATCGCCATGAGGATGGGCATGGCGATGGAGTTGCGGTCGATGTGGGAGAGGTCGAAGACGATGAGGGGGGCGTCGAGGTCGATGCCGACCGTGGTCGGGCCGTCGAACATGCCTCGCAGGTCACCGTCGACCAGCCGGTCCAGGACCAGGGCGACGTCCAGGCCCCAGGCCCGTACGTCGTCTATGGCGACGTTCATCGACTCGGCCGACTCCGGCTCCGGGTGGCGTAGCTGCTCCACGATGTCGGTGAGGACCGGCTGGCGGTCGAGGACGGATTCGTTGACGTAGGAGTGGGCGACCTTGAGGGCGAAGCCGGAGCGTTCGTCCAGGCCGTGGCCCATCGCGACCTCGATGATCGTGCGAAGCAGCGCGAGCTGGCCGGTGGTGGTGATCGCGGGGTCCAGGGGGTTGAGGCGGATGCCGTGGTCCAGGGCCGCGGTCGGGTCGAGCCGGATGGGAGTTATCCCCAGCTCCTCCGCGATCAGATTCCACTCGCCGACGCCGTCCTCGCCCTGGGCGTCCAGGACGACGACCTGGCGGTCCTTGAAGCGCAGCTGGCGCAGGACGTACGTCTTCTCCAGGGCCGACTTGCCGTTGCCGGACTCGCCGAGGACGAGCCAGTGCGGGGCCGGGAGCTGCTGGCCGTAGAGCTGGAAGGGGTCGTAGATGTAGCCCTTTCCGGAGTACACCTCGCGGCCGATGATGACGCCGGAGTCGCCGAGGCCGGGCGCGGCGGTGGGCAGGTAGACCGCCTGGGCCTGGCCTGTGGAGGTGCGTACCGGCAGCCGGGTCGTCTCGACCTTCCCGAACAGGAAGGAGGTGAAGGCGTCGGTGAGGACGGACAGCGGATCCCGCATCGGTGAATCAGCCCCTACCTTCGGATGCCGGTGGCGAAGGGAAGTGTGTTCACGAAGGCGCGGTGGTGCTCTCGGTCGCACCACTCCAGCTTGAGGTACGACTTGCCGGCGGAGGCCCTTATCGTGCGCTTGTCGCGGGCGAGGGCCTCCGGGGTGCGGGAGGAGACGGTGATGTAGCCGACGAGGTTCACGCCGGCGGCGCCACTCGCCAGGTCCTCGCCTCGCTGGTCGAGGCGGTTGTGAGCGGCGACGTCCCGGGGGTCCACGGTCCGGTTCATCTTGGCGGCGCGGGAGGCCTCGGCCTCGTCGTTGGTCTTCTCGGTCAGCATGCGTTCGATGGCTACCTCGGTGGGTTCGAGATCCATCGTGACGGCGACCGTTCGGATGACGTCGGGGGTGTGGACGAGGAGGGGCGCGAGGAAGTTCACGCCCACCGGGGTCATGGGCCACTCCTTCACCCAGGCGGTGGCATGGCACCAGGGGGCGCGGGTGTACGACTCCCGGGTCTTGGCCTGGAGGTAGGTGGGCTCCATGGCGTCCAGCTCGGCCGGCCAGGCGTTGCGCTGGGTCATGGCCTGGATGTGGTCGATGGGGTGGTCGGGGTCGTACATGGAGTGGATGAGGGAGGCCAGCCGCCCCTGGCCGAGCGGCTGCCGTACCCGGATGTCGGCTTCCTGGAGCCGGGAACAGATGTCGGTCAGCTCGCGGGCCATGACGACGGCGAGCCCGGCGTCCCGGTCGACCTTGCTGCCGTGGGCGCGGACGGCGCGGGCCATGGCGTGGGCCTCGGCAGCGAGTTCGCGGGTGTAGTGCATGCAGGCGACGAGGTAGGCACGGTGCTGCTCGCTGCTGGTGGACACCATGGACTGCAGCTGGTCGTAGGACCGCTGGAGCCAGTCGAGGGAGCGGCCGTCGCCGCGCAGGGCGACGTCCTTGGCGTGGGCGTCGGGGTCGGCGGGCAGCGTGCGGGCGAGCATCTGCAGCCGGGTCACGAACCCGTCGCCGTTGGCGACATGCTTGAGCAGGGTGCCGAACCGGTCGACCAGGGCCTCCTGGTCCTCGGAGTCGCGCAGGCCGACGCCGGGGCCTTCGATCTCGATGGCGGCGGTGACGGTCTTGCGGTCGGCGTGCAGCAGTACGGCGATCTCGTCGGGTCCGAAGGGCGCGGCGAGCCAGGTGATGCGGCCGATCCCGGGCGGCGGGCCGATCTCGACCTCCCGCCCGTCGAGCCGCGTCCCGGCCTCCATGACGCTCGACCGGTAGACGGCGCTGCCGCCCTTGATGGTCCGCTTGTAGCTGCGGTTGATCTCGAACCACTTGTAGAAGGTGCGGCGCTTGTACGGCACGTAGACCGCGGCGAGCGCGAGCAGCGGGAAGCCCGTCAGCAGCGCGATCCGCATGCTGAGGACCGGGACGAGGAGGCCGCACATCATGCCGAGGAACGCGCCGGCGATGATCAGCGCGATCTCGCCGGACTCGCGGTTCCGGCCGACGATCGCGTTCGGCCGGGCGCGGCCGATGAGATATGTACGGCGGGGCGTGACCGGATGGGACAGGTGGGACTCGGTCGTCAACGCCCTTCACCTCCCGTGCGGTTGATGTTGCGGGTGTTGCCGGCGTGCGGGGTGCTGGCGGGGCTGGGCGCGCGGGGCGCGGGTGTGGCGGAGGGGACGGCTCCGCCGCCCCCGGTGGGAGTACGGCTGCTGTGGGCGGCGACTCCGCCGGCGGCGGGGTTGGCGGGGCGAGGTGTGCTGCTGCCCTGGCCTCCCGCACCTCCGTTGCTGTCGGCGCGGGAGCTGTGGGTCTTGATGCCCTGGGCGACGAGGGTGGCGGGGGAGCTGATGACGGCGGCGGCCTTGCTCTCGGCGCCCTGCATGATGCGGTTGTTGCGGCCGTTCGCGATCTCGTCGCCGAAGCCGGGGACGAAGCGGTAGATCATTGCGCTGGCGAAGATGGCGAGCAGGATGATGGCGAGGCCGGAGACGACGGCGGAGAAGGAGTCGGGGCCGTTGCCGGAGGAGAGGGCGCCGGCGAGCCCGAGCACGATCACGATCACGGGTTTCACGAGAATGACCGCGATCATGATGCCGGCCCAGCGCCGCACGTGCCCCCACAGGTTCTTGTCGACGAGGCCCGCGTAGACGACGGTGCCGAGGAGGGCGCCGACGTAGAGGAGCGCGGCGCGGATGACCAGCTCCAGCCAGAGGACGCCGGCGGCGAGGATGCTGACCAGGGAGACGACGATCAGCATGATGGGGCCGCCGCCGATGTCGGTGCCCTTGTTCAGGGCGCCGGAGAAGGTGCCGAAGAACGTGTCGGCCTGGTCGCCGGTGGCTTTGGCGAGGACGTCGGTCACTCCGTCCGTCGCGGATACGACGGTGTACAGGATCAGGGGGGTGAAGGCGGAGGCGAGCACGGTGAGCCACAGGAAGCCGACGGCTTCCGAGATGGCGGTCGTGAGCGGCACGCCGCGTACGGCTCGCTTGGCCACGGCCAGGAGCCACAGCAGGAGCGTGAGGATCGTGGACGCGGCGAAGACGATGGCGTACTGCTGCAGAAACTTGGGATTGGTGAAGTCGACGTTGGCAGTCTCCTTCACGGCTTTGCTCAGTTTGGCGATGGTCCAGGAAGCGGCCTCGGCACAGCCCTTGGCGAGGGAGGACAAGGGGTCGAGGGTGTCGTTGAGGGGGGTATTGGTGGACCCGGACGAACCCTTGGAGCCGTGGTCTTCCTCGCAGAACTCCTTGGCGGCATCACGGATCAGCGCACAGGGGTCGCTGCTCTTCGTGGGCGATGGGGACGGCGAGGGTGCGGCGAAGGCGCGGGTGGCCAGCAGTACCGCGGCCGTCTGCATGACTGCGAGGATCGCCGTGATCCTGAGGGTGCGGTGGTTAGCGCGCATACGTGAACCCTCCGTACTCCTGGACGGCCTTCGTCATGTCCTCGGCGGTGGAAGCCTTCTGGTCGCGGCCCACGGGTACGGGCCCGTCCTTCTGCTGGAAGTCTCTGATCTTCCAGTCGTTGTCGGCCCACGTCAGCTGGTACGTCGTGGTGAACCAGCTCTCGGTCACGGGGTTCGTGGAGGCATCGCCCGAGAGGCCGAAGAGCGAGGTGTACCAGACCTCGACCGTGGCGGTGTCCGCTCCCGACGCGGTGACCTTGGTGCCGACGGGAATGACCCGGGAGATGAACGTCTGCCCCTTCGGCGCCGTACCGTCCTCAGTCAGGCCGATGTTGGAGAGGAACTTCGCGCTGGAGTACGCGTTGTCCATCGCCGATTGCCGAACGGGTGCGACGTCCGGCGCGTAGACCGTATTGACGATCTCGTGCCGTGTCGCGATGTTGAACATGTCTGCCGATCCCAACGCCACCGCATAATTCGCCGCCGCGCTCTGCGCCCCCTGCTCCGTACGGGCGAAGCCCGAAGGGATGGTGCCTGTCTTGGTTTCCACAGGGCGGGTGCCGGAGGGAGCTGTGGTGGAGGTCTGGGGTTGGGAGCCCTTGGTGGTCGAGTCGTTGGTGGAGGAGTGGTCGCCTCTGTTGGCGAATGCGATTGCTGCGATCAGGAGGACCACCACGCCCACCACGGTGACCAGGCTGCGGCAGGAGGCGCGGCGGGGTGTGCGGCGGGGGGCGCCGCCGTAGGGGTCGTTCTCGGGGAGGCGGGTGCGGGTGTGGCCCGTGCTGTCGCCGTAGTCGGGGTAGGACTGTTCGTCTCCGGGATTCATGCCGCTCCCTCACCCTCGTAGGCATACGACGGTAGGCGTGCTGGTTCCCGCGTGGGCGCGGTGTGGTGACTCGACATCAGCATCAGGGGGACGCAACCTCAGCCGGGAGAGGGAGGCGGGGCTAGACCGCCATGCCGTACACGATCGTGAACAGGGTGCCCAGGGAGCCGATGATGAAGACCCCGGTCAGACCGGCGATGATGAGGCCCTTGCCCTGTTCCGCGCTGAAGGTGTCGCGCAGGGCCGTGGCCCCGATGCGCTGCTTCGCCGCGCCCCAGACCGCGATGCCGAGGCACAGGAGGATGGCCACGGCCATGACCACCTCGATCATCACCTTGGCCTCGTTGCCCAGGCTGCCGAAGGGGCCCCAGTTCGGGGCGATCCCGCCGATGATGGTGTTGATGTCTCCCTTGTCGGCCGCAAAGAGCATGTAAGTCACCGCCCCTGGTGGGTAGTTCCGTCTGCCCCCTGCGGTGTGCAGAGGTCAGGCCTCATTGTCGCCGACAACGTCGCCAACGTATGTCGACTTGACGTCATTGACTGGCGGGTTTCGTACGAATAGCCCGTACGGTCACTCTATGTATCACGGCAGGTCACGCCGGGCAACGAGGTCCGACCGGAACCTGTCGTGTGGTTCTGTCGTTGTCCTCCTTTACGACCTGGCGCGGTTTCTGACGGCCGGTCGGGTGAGGCGTCGACACGATGTTCTCATGGCGGGGGCGCGGAAAACGGCCAAGGCCCCGGCGGTGTGGGTCGCCGGGGTCTTGACGTGCGGTGCGGCGGTGCGGCGGTGCGGTCAGCCGGTGAAGGCCGACGTGCCCTCCGGGGTACTCCAGCCGGTCGGGCCGTCGTAGCCCGATTGGGCGGTGCACAGATAGCTGGGGGAGCGGGTGCCGTTGTTGCCGCTGGTGACGTCGTTCAGGGCGGAGGCGCCGGCCGCGGCCGAGACGTCACCGGCTCCGTCCAGCCGTGGGAGGCGGAGGAGGACGTGGAGAGAGCCGTACCGTCCACCGCCGTCACGTACTTCGAGGCGGCCGGGTACTCGGCGCCGTAGCCCCCGTCGCCGGCGCTGATGGTGATGGCGACGCCCGGGTGGTTGAAGTAGGAGGAGTCGTACGACGTGTCCGACGACGACTCTCAGCCGCCGTAGCTGTTCGGCACGTACGTGGCGCCCAGCTTGACGGCCCCGTTCACGGCGGTGCCCAGGCCGGCGAGGGCGAGTGCGGCGGTGGCTGCGAAGGCGGTGCCGGGGCGGCGCCGGTGGCCGGGTGCGGCCGTGGATCTGTCTCACGGGAGTCGGACAGGGAAGACGGGCCGCGGCCGGCTGCCGTGGCCCGTCTTCCTTCCGTGCCGCCGAGGGGACCCCACGTCCCCCTCAACCGGCGGCTCCCCGTGACCCGACGGGGCGGATCAGGCGGTGCTCAGCTGGCGCCGAAGGCGGACGTGCCCTGTGGGGTGCCCCAGCCGGTCGGGCCGTCGTAGCCGGACCGCGCGGTGCAGAAGTACGACGTCGAGCAGGTGCCGTTGCTGCCGCTGGTGACGTCGTTCAGGGCGGAGGTGCCGGCCGCGTTGTACGGGTACCGGGCCGGGTAGTCGCTGCTGCCCGGGGTGCCGGCGAGGGCGTAGACCGAGGCGATGATCGGCGAGGAGGCGCTGGTGCCGCCGTAGGTGTTCCAGCCGGTGCCGTCGGAGCCGTAGGAGTCGTAGACCGAGACGCCGGTGGCGGGGTCGGCCACGGCGGACACGTCGGCGATCATGCGCTTGGAGCAGCCGCTGTCGGTCTGCCAGCTGGGCTTGGCGTCGTAGGCGGAGCAGCCGGAGCCGGTGCCCTCGGTGCTGGAGGTGTTCCAGACGCTCTCGGTCCAGCCGCGGCTGTTGGAGGAGGTCTTCAGGGCGGTGCCGCCGACGGCGGTCACGTACTTCGAGGCGGCCGGGTACTCGGCGCCGTAGCCCTCGTCGCCGGCGCTCGCGGTGATGGCGACGCCCGGGTGCTTGTAGTACGAGGTGTCGTACGTCGTGTCGGAGGAGGACTCCGAGCCGCCGTAGCTGTTGGAGACGAACTTGGCGCCCAGCTTGACGGCCTCGTTCACCGCGGTGCCCAGGTTGGCGTCGCTCGCGGACTTGGCCTCGACGAGCAGGATGTTGCAGTTCGGGCAGGTCGCGCTGACCATGTCGAGGTCGAGGGACTCCTCACCGGCCCAGCCGCTGTCGGCCGAGGGCAGGGAGGTGGTGGAGCCGGTCTGGGAGACCTTGGTGAAGCAGCCGTTGTCGCTGGTGCAGTCCGGCAGGCCGTAGTAGGACCGGTAGGTCGCGAGGTCGGCCTCGGCGTTCGGGTCGTCGTAGGCGTCGACGATGGCGACGGTCTCGCCCGAGCCGTTGGAGGAGGCGGCGGAGGCCAGGCCGTAGGCCGACTGGATGTCCGAGGGGCCGTAGCCGGTGGGGGAGTCGGACGCGGCGTTCGGCTTGACCGTCCTGGGCGCGATGCCCTTGAGCGCGGCCTGCTTCTCCATGAAGGCGGTGGTACCGCCGGTGACGCGCAGGGCGTCGCAGGCGGCGTAGCCCTTCTTCGGGGTGGCGCCGCACGCCTTCTCGTACCGCACATGGGCCTTGGCGACCTGGGCGGCTACGGCCTTGGCGCTCACCTTGTGGCTCGTGGCGGCGGTGTCCGCGCTGGCGTGGGCGGCGGTGCCGAGTCCGGCGACGACGAGCGCGGCGGCACCGAAGGCGGCCGAGCCGATCCGGGCCCATCTACCGCGTATGTGGGGGAAGTCGGGAGTGGTCGTACGCAAGGTACAGCCTCCTGGAAGTGGTGGACAGAGGCCTGCGGGTGTGGGGTTCCACCGATGGGTGACCGGTGGGGGCGGCGGCCCGCGACGACCTTCGCTTGTTGAGTACGCGACAACAAGGGGCTTTCGGAATCCTGACTCCCGCCTTACCCAAGACGGTTGACGGCTTACTGATCAATGGCCGTGTGCTGGCTCTGTGCTGGTTGCCGCTTGACCCTGTGCACAGCCTGGTCGCGGAGTGCGGGCTACGCGCGTAACTGCTCCAACCGCTCCGCTCTGGCTGCTCCAACTGCTCCAACTGCTCCAACTGCTCCGTGGCTGACGCGTGTTATCGCGGCCGGAGTCCGTTCAGCAGCAGGTGGACGTGTTCGGCCAGGCCGTTCATCGCTTCCTCGGCGTCCAGCGCGCAGCTGGCGATGAGCGCGGCGAGGCCGTGCAGGCTCGCGGCGGCGACCATGGTGATCCGCTCGGGGTCGCCCGGCACGATCTCGCCGCGCTCCTGGGCGTCGGCGACCATCCGGGTGAGGGAGCCGAGGGACTGGTCGACGGCCGCGGCGAGCCGGTCGGAGCTGTCGGGGTCGTGCTTGCGCGCGAACATCAGCTCCAGCAGCTCGGGGTTCTCGACGGCGAAGCCGAGGTAGGCGCGCGCCAGCGCGGTCATCCGCCCCTCGAAGTCGAGGCCGGGGTGCAGGGTGGCGGTGGTCAGGGCCCGGTTCAGGCGCTCGTATCCGTCCAGCGCGAGGGCGTCGAGCAGGGCCTGCTTGTCCTTGAAGTGCCGGCCGGGGGCCGCGTGGCTCACGCCGATGTCCCGGGCCAGCTCGCGCAGGGACAGGGCGCCGGCCCCCTTGTCCCGCAGGGTGCGCTCGGCGCTCTTGAGCAGGGCGGCGCGCAGGTCTCCGTGGTGGTAGGGACGGCTCGGGGGTGAGGAGGACGGGCGCGGCATGCGCACCATCGTATCGGGATGTTGTCGTTGACAGCTTTGTTGTCGATGCCTACATTCGGTGCATGGCTGATACGAAGTGGAACGTGACCCACCTGCCCGACTTCTCCGGCCGTACGGTCGTGATCACCGGCGCCAACAGCGGCCTCGGCCTCGTGACCGCCGAGGCGCTGGCCCGAGCCGGGGCGCATGTGGTGTTCGCCGTACGGGACCTCGCGCGGGGCGGCGCCGCCGCGGCGCGGGTGGGCGGCAGCACCGAGGTGCGCCGCCTGGACCTGGCCGACCTGGACTCGGTACGGGAGTTCGCGGACTCCTGGGACCGCCCCCTGGACCTGCTGATCAACAACGCGGGCGTGATGATGCTGCCGGAGCAGCGCACCAAGCAGGGCTTCGAGATGCAGTTCGGTACGAACCACCTCGGGCACTTCGCGCTGACCAACCTGCTGCTGCCGCGGGTGACGGACCGGGTGGTGACGCTGTCGTCCGGGCTGCACCGCGGAGGCGACGGAGTGATCCACTTCGAGGACGTGAACCTGCGGGGCCGCTACACCCCGACCCGCGCCTACGCCCAGTCCAAGCTGGCCAATCTCCTGTTCACCCTGGAGCTGCAGCGCCGCCTCACCGAGGCCGGATCCCCGGTCCGCGCCCTCGCCGCGCACCCCGGTTACGCGGCCACCAACCTCCAGAGCCACCATGCGAACCCCCTGGCCAGGGCCTTCATGGCTGTCGGCAACAAGGTCTTCGCGCAGAGCGACAAGGCCGGTGCTCTGCCCACTCTCTATGCCGCGAGCCAGGACCTCCCCGGCGCGTCCTACGTCGGCCCCGCCGGACTCGGCGAGATGCGTGGCGCCCCCACGCTGGTCGGCCGCAGCGCGGCGGCCAGCGACCCGGAGGCGGCCCGCCGGCTGTGGACGCTGTCGGAGGAGCTGACGGGAGTGACGTGGGGTCTGAAGCCGACCGTCTGAAGGTGACCGTCTGAAGCTGAAGTCGGACGCCTGAAGCTGAAGTCTGCCGCCTGAAGGGCGGGCGCGGGAGGCTGCGCTGTGGGCCGATTGTCAGAGCTGTAACGTAACGTAATCATCTGTGTTCGTAGTGCAAATGGAGGTGAGACGGAGGCGGGACAAGAAGGTGCCCAGTACGGTGGGTGACGTCGCTGCTGGCGACATGCCTCTGGACGGCCAAGCTCAGCCGCCGTAGGGAGGTTTCACAGGAAAATCTCAGTGAAGTCGGAGCGGGTTTCTCACTTTCGTGGGACAGAGTGAGGACTGATGGAGCGCATCTCACGCATCACGGTCACCTCGCGTCCCGCGTTGCTCGGCGCTGTGGTGATGCTCGCCCTGACGTCGGCGTCCGTGGCGACTGCCGATGACGGGCCGGGGCCCCTCGGGGTCACCGCCGACGTCGTCGCGACGCGGCAGACGGCGCGGGTCGGCGCGCTGTTCGGCGCGGACCGGGCCGACAGCCTGCGCGGCGGGCACTTCTGCACGGCCTCGGTCGTGCACAGCCCCCAGGGTGACCTCATCGTCACCGCCGCGCACTGCGTGAGCGACACCGGTACCGACCTGGTGTTCGTGCCTGGCTACCGGGACGGGAAGGCGCCGTTCGGGGTGTGGAAGGTGGGGCAGCGCTATCTGCCCGACGGGTGGGCCAAGGACCAGGACGAGGACAGCGACCTGGCCTTCGCCACCGTCGACGACGTGGACGACAAGCCGATCGAGGACGTGGTGGGAGCCAACCGGTTCATGGTCGGCACGGCCACCGGCGCCACCGCCGTGACCGTCATCGGCTACCCCGACTCCCGCGAGGCGCCCATCAGGTGCACCAACAAGCCGACCGCGCACAGCAGCACCCAGCAGCGCATCAACTGCCCTGCCTTCACCAGCGGCACCAGCGGCAGCCCCTGGATCAACGGCGACGGCCAGGTCGTCGGCGTCCTCGGCGGCCACGAGGAGGGCGGCTCGACGGACGACGTGTCGTACAGCGTGGCCCTGGGGAGAGAGGCGGCCGAGCTGTACAAGGACGCGACCGCCGAACCCTGACAGACCTCTGACAGACCTCTGAGAGAGATCCCTGACAGATCTCTGACAGATCCCTGAGACCCCCGGACCGCCCACTGGATCCGTGAGACATCCCGGACCGTCAACTGATCTTCGTGGCAAGGTGTGTCCGTGGATGCGCTCAAGCCTCAGGACCCGCCGTACATAGGCACACACACGCTGCTCGCCCGGCTCGGGGCGGGTGGGATGGGACAGGTCTATCTCGGGCGGTCGCCCGGCGGGCGGCTCGTCGCCATCAAGGTGATCCGGGACGAGATCACCGACCATCCCGAGGCACTGGCCCGGTTCCGCCGCGAGGTGGAGACGGCGCGGGCGGTCCGGAGTGCCTACACGGCCAACCTCATTGACGCCTCGTTGGACAGCGCCCCCTACTGGCTGGCCACGGAGTACGTCACCGGACCCACCCTCGCCCAGGCCGTCGCCGAACGCGGTCCGCTGCCCGCCGAGACCTGCCGCGCCCTGTGCGCCGCGCTCGCCGAGGGCCTCGCCGCGGTCCACGCACACGGCGTCACCCACCGGGACCTCAAACCGCAGAACGTCATCCTCGCCGCCCAGGGCCCGCAGCTCATCGACTTCGGCATCGCCCGCGGCGTCGGTCAGACCGCCCTCACCGACGCCGGGTTCGCGCCCGGCACACCCGGCTTCACCGCCCCCGAGGTGCTGCTGCGCAACGAGGTCGGTCCCCCGGCCGACGTGTTCGCCCTCGGCGCCACCCTCGCCTACGCGGCGACCGGCCGGGCACCCTTCGGCAACGGCGACCCGAACGGCGTCAGCTACCGCGCGGTCCACGAGCCCGTCGACCTGACCGGCGTCGCACCGGAGCTGGCCGCCCTGATCGAGGCATGCGTGGCCAAGGAGGCCGCCGCCCGGCCGGGGCTCGCCGAGGTGATCGCACGGTGCGGGGTGCGGTCCGCGCTCGTGGAGGACCCGTTCTACGCCGGCCTCGCCGCACTGGGCGAGGCCGCACCGCAGACCCCGACGCCGCCGGTACGGCAGCCGGTGGCGCCGCCAGCGGCTCCGCCGGTGGGGCCGCACGACCTGCCGACGGTGGGGCCGGCGCCGTACGGCCCGCCGGGTTACCCGCCCGGTTACACCCCCACTCAGATGACCCAGCCGGGCCGCCGCCCGGGCAAGCGGTGGCTGGCGGCCGTGGCGGTGGGGCTCGTGGTGGGCGCCGGCACGGCCACGGCGGCCGTGGTGCTCACCCAGCAGGGGGACGGCAAGGACGGCGCGGGAGGCCGGGCTTCCGCGAGTGCGCACGCCACTGCGTCCAAGGCGGCCGACGGCAAGGGCGGCGCGCCCGCCTACGCGGGTGACGACATCGACCGCACCTTCTGGCAGTCGTCGACGGGACGGTGCCAGCTGCCGGCCGAGGAAAGCGCGCCCGCCGGCTTCCTCACCTCCCTGTCCGACCCCGACGACCCCAGCAAGGGCGGGGAGCGCCCGGTCTTCGACCACAAGGTCAAGATCGGGTTCGGGACCAACGGCTACGCCTCGACCCCTGGGGAGTCCGGGACCCACGCCCCGTACTACGTGACCGTCAGCGTGAAGCCGCCGCACGAGATCGACTCGAGCACCGGAAAACCCGCCCCCGGAGTGCTCACGCAGAACGTGACCCTGGGGTACACCAGCAAGCCCGTGGACCTCTACGGCGGTGGCACGTCCGGCTGGAAGTACCTCACCTACCCGGACGACTTCCGTACCTGGCATCCGAACGGGAAGACGTCCTGGCCCGCCGTCCCGCTCGCCAACGATCCCGGTGACTGGACCGTCCAGTGGCACCACATCCGCACACCCCACGACTACAGCAGCGTCATGTGCGGTGGCTTCGCTGTGAAATGACGCCACATCACGCCGAAAGCGTCTTGAACCGCTCCGGCATGGGGGAAAGTTGAACCGTGCGGAAGGTATGGGTGGTTGGTGGGGCGGCCGTCGGGCTCGGGCTGAGCTTCGTCATGCTGCTCGTCGTCGGGGTGTACGTCGTCGCCGGGAACCTCCTCAACGGGGTCACGTCGGGAGGCCGGGGGCTTGCCAAGGGGGCCGTGCCGGCTGCCTACCAGTCGCTCGTGCAGAAGTGGGGCAACCTGTGCCCGGCGATCACCCCGGCGCTGCTCGCCGCCCAGTTGTACCAGGAGAGTGGCTGGAACCCGACCATCGTCAGCCCGGCCGACGCGCAGGGCATCGCGCAGTTCATCCCGAGCACCTGGGCCACGCACGGCATCGACGGCAACGGTGACGGCAAGCGGGACGTCTGGGACCCCAACGACGCGATTCCGTCGGCCGCTTCGTACGACTGCGAGTTGGCGAAGTATGTGAAGGACGTCCCGGGCAACGTCTCCGACAACATGCTCGCCGCCTACAACGCCGGTGCGTACCGCGTCATAAGGGCCGGCGGGGTCCCGGCCATCGCCGAGACGCAGGACTACGTCAAGCGGATCCGCAGCCTCTCACAGAGCTTCGCCGCGCCCGTCAGCCGGATCAGCCCCACCCAACAGGCCGCCGGTGCCATCGGGTTCGCCCAGAGCAAGCTCGGTACGCAATATCTGTGGGGCGGGGAGGGGACCGCTGAGCAGGGCGGGCGGTTCGACTGTTCGGGCTTGACGCAGGCCTCGTACGCGAAGGTGGGGATCACGCTTCCGCGGGTGGCCAACGACCAGTACAACGCCGGCCCGCATCCCTCGCGGGATCAGCTTCTGCCGGGTGATCTGGTGTTCTTCTCCACCGACCTCAGCGATTCGCGGGCCATCCATCACGTGGGTATCTATGTGGGCGGCGGGTACATGATCGACGCGCCGCGCACGGGGGCCGTCATCCGGTTCGATCCCATCGACACCTCCGACTACTTCGGCGCCACGCGCGTCACCGCGGATGGCGCGAAAGCGCTCCCCACGACGGTTTGAGCGGGTGTGCACCCTGCGTGAACCACCCCCCTGAGCTGCGATGATGAGTCTCTCTTCGATAACGTCTGGGTGATCATTCAGTGGAGTGTGGAACGTATTGATGGGGCTCATGCGTTCCTGTTGACGTACGCACACGAGGTGCGTCCGGTGGACGACGAAGGGGCCACAGCACCATGGCTGTACTCGCCGAATCCGGATCGAACCCCGACGTCGAACTGCTCTACGACATCAACGGCCTGGCCAAGGACGCCCCGCACTGGTTCGACCGGGCCATGGAGTTCGTCGGTGAGTACGGCCTGCTGCTCGCCATGGTCCTGCTGGTGCTGTGGTGCTGGTGGTCCGTGCGGCGCCGGGGCGGTGAGGACGCCGCGTCCTCCGTCGCCGCGCTGGTGTGGGCGCCGCTTGCGGCCGGCATCGCCTTGGCTGTCAACGTTCCGATCCGGGGCTTCGTGGAGCGCCCCCGGCCCTTCGTCGATCACCAGGGGCTGGACGTCCTCATCACCGGCAAGAGCGACTTCTCCTTCGTCAGCGACCACGCGACCATCACCATGGCGCTCGGAGTGGGGCTGTTCGTCGCCAACCGCCGCTTCGGCCTCGCGGGGATCGGGCTCGCGCTGCTGGAGGGGTTCTGCCGGGTGTACATGGGCGTGCACTATCCGACGGACGTCATCGGCGGGTTCGCGCTCGGTACGGCTGTCGCGCTGCTGCTGTCTCCGCTGGCCATGGCGCTGCTCACACCGCTGATGAGGGCGGTGGAGAGGGCGCCGCGGGTGGGGTGGATCGTACGGAAGCGGTCGGCGGGCGCGGCGCGCGAAGGCGCGTTGCACCCCGGCGCCCGCACGCCGGTGGAGTCGGAGGAGCGGGACCTGGCGGCGTAGCCCGTACTGCGGCTCCCCAAGGGGCGCGGGGCTGTACCGATATGCGGCTCCGCCGCGCGGGCGCGCGATCAGCCCCCACGCACCCGCAGCCGAAAGCGGCCGGGCCCGCGCCCCCTACAACCCCTGTGCGTAAGAGAAGAACCTCTGCGGGTCGTACTGCTGCTTCACCTTGCCCAGGCGGGTCGCCGCTTCCCCGTAATACGCCGCCCGCCAGTTCTTGAGCGTCGGGTCCGTGTAGTTCTGGTACGCAGCGCCGGAGGCGTAAGGCGCCATCGCCTGGTGGGCCGACGTGAGCCAGGACTGGGCCGAACCGCCGGAGGCCCCCGCTCCCCAGGACGCTATGTACTGGGCCAGCATCCGGGAGCGGCGGTGGACGAAGGCCGTCGCCGTCGGCGCGACGCGGTTGACCGCACCGCCCAGGGCCGTGAAGGCGATGCTGCCGGCGCCGCCCCGCACCGAGGTGATCTGGTTCAGCACCGTCTGGATGCCGGCCGCCGACAGCGAGCGGTCGAAGAAGTCCGAGCGAGCCGCGTACGTCTCCCGGCCCAGGCGGCCCTGCGGGGAGCGGCCGGGCGTGGAGCCGGGCAGGTGGCACTGGGCGTCGGTCGAGAAGGAGGAGCAGCCGGCGTAGATCTCCATCGCCTCCTCGTAGCCCCGGCGGCGCAGGGTGACGGAGGAGGCGTTGGCGCCGGCCGCGTGGGCCAGGCGGTCCACGGCGTTCTGCAGTTCGCCGTAGGTGCCGAGGGAGAAGCAGGCCACGGAGATCGAGGGGGTGCCGCCCGGGGAGCAGGAGAGGTGCAGGGAGGACCAGATCTCGTCGGGCTGGCTCGGGCCCCACTCCTGCCAGGCCTTCAGCACCGCGGCCGCCTTCGCCCACGGCCATGTCATGTACGCCGTCACCGCCTGGGGTGCCGCGTGGGTCTTGAACTGCAGCTCGGTGACCACCCCGAAGTTGCCGTTGCCCGCGCCGCGCAGCGCCCAGAAGAGGTCGGAGTGATTTTTCGCGTCAGCGGTCACCTGCGTGCCGTCGGCCGTGATCAGCGTCGCCTGGGTGAGGCTGTCGCAGGTCAGGCCGTAGGCGCGGGACGCGACGCCGTGGCCGCCGCCGAGCACCAGGCCGGAGACGCCGACGCTGGGGCAGGAGCCGGCGGGTATGGTCACGCCCTTCGCGGCCAGCGCCCGGTAGACGTCGATCAGCTTGGAGCCGGCGCCGACCACCGCCTGCCCGCCGCTGACGCGTATGCGGTTCAGCCGGGAGACGTCGAGGATGAGGCGGTTGTCGCCGGAGGAGTAGCCCGCGTAGGAGTGGCCGCCGTTGCGTATGGAGATCCGTATGTTGTGGGCCTGGGCGTAGGCCAGGGTGGTACGGATGTCGTCGGCGTGCGCCGCGTAGGCCACCGCGGCGGGCTTCAGGCCGTCGAAGCGGGTGTTGTACAGCTGGTGGGCCGTCCTCCAGGCCGCGTCGCCGGGCCGGACCAGGGTGCCGTCGAGGTCATGGGCGAGGTCCGTCCAGTTCGCGGCGGCGCTCACGCTGGTGGTCTTGAGGGCCGTGAGGGACGATGAGCCCGTGGCGGCGGACGTCGTGGACCTGCCCGAGCCCGAGCCGCACCCGGTCAGTGCGGTCGTGGCCAGTGCGACCGTGCCCCCCGCGATGAACGTACGCCGTTCCATGCCCATCGTCGTCCCTCACCTCTCCCCAGGCCCCCTTGGCCTTACGGGGGGTGAGATGACGGTGAGAGGCACATTGGTTCGCACGGTTCGCAACAGTTCGCACACAGGCAAACGAACGCCGAATACGTGTGCGCTTAACCCTGCCGTTGGCCCTGTCGTCGGAACCTCTATGTGCTCTCCCCGTAAGCATTCCGTGACCTTACCGGGCCGACGGCAGGGGTTCACCCGCCGTTCACTTCCGGCCATCGGCGGCTTCACCTGTTCTGCCTAATTTCGGCCGTGCACGGTGCGGAGCGCGGCCATTCATGCGCTCGGCCATATGAGCGCTCACAACCCTCGATACTTCGCACGCCGCCGACTGCGGCGGCTCCTGGAAGGAACTCCCGAAAGTGAAGCTTCAGCGCAAGAACCGGCTGCGCGCCCTGTCGCTCGGTGCGATCGCCGTCTCCGGCGCCCTGGCCCTGACGGCGTGCGGCTCCGACAACACCGGTGGCGGTTCGAAGGCCTCGGGCAACCCGTCCGGCGCGGCGAACGCCTCCGCGATCAAGTGTGACGGCGCCAAGGGGCAGCTGCTGTCTGACGGCTCTTCCGCGCAGAAGAACGCGATCGACGCCTGGGTGAAGAACTTCTCCCAGGCCTGTGGCGTGCGGATCAACTACAAGGCCGGCGGTTCCGGCGCCGGTGTGACCTCGTTCACCCAGGGTCAGATCCCGTGGGCCGGTTCCGACTCCGCGCTGAAGCCCGAGCAGGTCGCCGCCTCCAAGAAGGTCTGCGCCGGCGGCGGCCAGGGCATCGACCTCCCGATGGTCGGCGGCCCGATCGCCCTCGGTTACAACCTGAACGGCGTGGACAACCTGGTCCTGGACGCCCCCACCATCGCCCAGATCTTCGACGGCAAGATCAAGAACTGGAACGACCCGGCGATCGCGAAGCTGAACCCGAAGGCGAAGCTTCCCGACCTGAAGATCCAGGCCTTCCACCGCTCGGACGACTCCGGCACCACGGACAACTTCACCAAGTACCTGAAGGCCGCCACCCCGGAGAACTGGAAGTACTCGGGTGGCAAGACCTGGCAGGCGAGCGGTGGCCAGTCCGCCGCCCAGTCCTCCGGTGTGGCCCAGCAGGTCAAGCAGACCAACGGCGCCATCGGCTACTTCGAGCTGTCCTACGTCGGTGACGGCATCAAGGCCGCGAGCATCAACACCGGTGCCGCCCAGCCGGTCGCCCCCAGCACCGACAGCGCCACCAAGGCCATCGCCGACGCCAAGATCGTGGGCACCGGCAAGGACCTGTCGCTGAAGCTGAACTACACCACCAAGGCCGAGGGTGCCTACCCGATCACCCTGGTGACCTACGAGATCGTCTGCGACAAGGGCAACAAGGCCGACACCCTGCCCACCGTCAAGTCCTTCCTCAACTACATCGCCTCCGAGGACGGCCAGAAGATCCTGAGCGGCATCAGCTACGCGCCGATGCCCGAAGAGATCATCAGCAAGGTCCGCACCACCATCGCGGGCCTGAGCTGACCTGATCCGAGAGTGCGGCCCGGTTCCCACGGCCTCCCCGCGGGCCGGGCCGCACCGTCCGGTGCACCGCCGCCACGAGCCGCCCACCCCACCGGGTGAGAGGCTCCGCAGACCGGAGAACCCTGATGGACATATCGACCAAAACAACTGACGCATCTCCCCCCACCCCCCAGCCCGCCGCCGTCGGGAAGCACGGTGCCGCGCACACCAAGACCCGCCCCGGCGACCGTGTCTTCCTGGGCCTTTCCCGAGGCTCGGGCATCTTGCTGTTGGTGATCATGGCCGCGATCGCGGTCTTCCTCACCTACCGTGCGTCCCTCGCGATCAGCAAGGACCACGGGAACTTCCTGACCACGTTCGAGTGGAACACCAACCTCATCCCGCCGACCTTCGGCATCGCCGTCCTGGCCTTCGGCACGGTGGTCTCCTCGATCATCGCCATGGTCCTGGCCGTGCCGGTCGCCGTCGCGATCGCGCTGTTCCTCACCCACTACGCCCCGCGCAGGCTGAGCGGTCCCGTCGCGTACGTGATCGACCTGCTCGCCGCAGTGCCGTCCATCGTCTACGGCCTGTGGGGCGCCCTGGTGCTCGTACCGCACATGAACGGCCTGTTCGGCTGGCTGAACGACTACCTCGGCTGGACCGGCATCTTCTCCTGGGACGGCGGCGCGCCCCGCTCGATGCTGACCGTCGGCATCCTGCTCGCGATCATGATCCTGCCGATCATCACCAACGTGAGCCGCGAGGTCTTCCGCCAGGTCCCGCAGATGCACGAGGAGGCCGCCCTCGCCCTCGGCGCCACGCGCTGGGAGGTGATCCGCATGGCCGTACTGCCCTTCGGCCGCTCCGGCGTGATCTCCGCCTCCATGCTCGGCCTCGGCCGCGCCCTCGGCGAGACGATGGCCGTCGCCACCGTGCTCTCCCCGGACTTCGACATCCACGCCAGCCTGCTCAACCCGGGCGGCGGCACCTTCGCCCAGAACATCGCCAGCAAGTTCGGTGAGGCGACGCAGGACGGCCGTGACGCGCTCATCGCCTCCGGCCTCATCCTGTTCGTGATCACCCTGCTGGTCAACGGCGCGGCCCGCGCGATCATCGCCCGCCGCAAGGAGTACTCGGGGGCCAACGCATGAGCACCGCAGCCGTCACCGGCAAGCGTCCCAGCACGCTGCGCAGCGCCAGCCTGCCGAAGTGGTCGCCCTGGGCGATCGCCGCCGGCTCCCTCGTGGTCGCCGTGGGCATCGGTATGGGCGCCGGCCTCAGCAGCAAGATCGAGTGGGGCCTGATCGCCGTGCTGCTCTTCGTCTTCGGAACCTTCGCCGTCGCGGCGAAGGTCGAGGGCAAGCGGCAGGCCAAGGACCGCGTCGTCACCGCCCTGGTCTGGGTGGCCTTCCTGCTCGCGCTGATCCCGCTGGTGTCGCTGATCTGGACCACCGTCAAGCGCGGTGTGAAGGTCCTCGACCCCTACTTCCTCACCCACTCGATGGGCATCGTCGCCGACTCCGAGCCGGGCGGCGGCATCTATCACGCGATCATCGGCAGCCTGGAGCAGGTCGGCCTCGCCACCCTGATCGGCGCCCCGATCGGCGTGCTCACCGCCATCTACCTGGTGGAGTACGGCCGTGGCGGCCTCGCCCGCGCGGTCACCTTCTTCGTCGACGTGATGACCGGTATCCCCTCCATCGTGGCGGGTCTGTTCATCCTCAGCCTCATGCTGATGTCCGACATGCAGCCCTTCGGCTTCGCCGGCTCGCTGGCCCTGGCCATCCTGATGATGCCGGTCGTCGTCCGCTCCACGGAGGAGATGCTCAAGCTCGTCCCGAACGAACTGCGTGAGGCGTCCCTGGCGCTCGGCGTGCCCAAGTGGCGCACCATCCTGAAGGTGGTCCTGCCGACCTCCATCGGCGGCATCACCACGGGCATCATGCTGGCGATCGCCCGTATCGCGGGCGAGACGGCTCCGATCCTGCTGCTGGTGTGGGGCAACAGCTTCATCAACAACAACCCGTTCTCGGGTGCCCAGCAGGCGCTGCCGCTGTACATCTACCAGCAGTACGCGAACAGCTCGGGCTCTACGGCGGCCTACGACCGTGCCTGGGCGGCGTCTCTCACGCTGATCGCCTTCGTGATGATCCTCAACCTGGTGGCTCGCGGCATCGCCCGCTGGAAGGCCCCGAAGACCGGTCGCTAAGGCGACAATTTCCGGCTCCGCCGGGCGGGGCCCCCTCAGCGACCGAGCTTGAATTTCTGGAAGTGAAGTAGACGACATGGCCAAGCGAATCGACGTAAGCGGACTGACCGCCTACTACGGCTCCCACAAGGCGATAGAAGACATCTCGATGACCGTCGAGCCGCGTTCGGTGACGGCGTTCATCGGCCCTTCCGGCTGCGGCAAGTCGACGTTCCTGCGCACGCTGAACCGGATGCACGAGGTCACCTCCGGTGGCCGCGTCGAGGGCAAGGTGCTGCTGGACGACGAGGACCTGTACGGCCCGGGCGTCGACCCGGTGTCCGTCCGCCGCGAGGTCGGCATGGTGTTCCAGCGCCCGAACCCCTTCCCCACGATGTCGATCTTCGACAACGTGGCGGCGGGTCTGCGCCTGAACGGCGACTACAAGAAGAGCCAGCTGAACGAGATCGTCGAGAAGTCGCTCAAGGGCGCGAACCTCTGGAACGAGGTCAAGGACCGCCTGAACAAGCCGGGCTCCGGCCTCTCGGGCGGCCAGCAGCAGCGCCTCTGCATCGCGCGGGCGATAGCGGTCGAGCCGAAGGTCCTCCTCATGGACGAGCCCTGCTCGGCCCTGGACCCGATCTCCACGCTCGCCATCGAGGACCTGATCGGCGAGCTGAAGGAGCGCTTCACGATCGTCATCGTGACGCACAACATGCAGCAGGCTGCGCGCGTCTCGGACCGTACGGCGTTCTTCAACCTGTCGGCGGTCGGCCAGCCGGGCCGCCTGATCGAGATCGACGACACCGAGCGCATCTTCTCCAACCCGTCGGTCCAGGCCACGGAGGACTACATCTCCGGCCGCTTCGGCTGACGGACGCCGCCGCTTCGGCTGAGCCGACGCCGGTGTCATAGAACCCCTCGCGGTGCTGCATGGCGGTGCCACCGCGAGGACGCAAGAGGGCCCGCCCCTGGCTCCCGGGGGCGGGCCCATTGCATTCGGCTTCAGCAGCGGTTCCGGCCCTTACGGATTGAGGTCCAGCACGCGGACCGGCTCGCCGATCCACCGGTCCGGGGTGGTGGTGGCGACGATCGCTCCGTCGGGGCGGTCCGGGGTGGGCTGAGCGGCGTACTGGCACTGTGCCGCCGACCACGTGTTCTGCCGGGCTACGGCCAGTGCGGCGGGCAGGTCCAGGTCCAGGACGGTGATGGCGGGCAGGGCGGCGAGATGCTCCGCCGTACCGGGACGGGCCCGGTCTGCTTCGACCAGTGCGCACGCCGGGGCGTACAGATACCAGCCGGCTTCCACGTGGGCGCGGTGGATCAACCGGGACGCAAGGGCATTGCCACGGTCGGCTGCGGCCATGGCGGTGTCGTCCAGAACGATGTGCAGCGCGTCACTCACCGGGCCGCCGCCTGGGCCAGCCGACGGTCCAGCTCGCTGTCGAGGTCCCGTTCCTCCGCAGGACTGGGCGCGTAGCCGGTCCACTCCTTCAAGGCGGCACGGGCCTGCTCGGCCCGCTCGGCACGCTCAGCGGGGGTGAGCAGGGTTTCGGCGAGCCGGGCCAGGTAGGCGCGCAGCGACATCCCTTCGGCTGCCGCTATGGCGGCGAGCCGGTCCCGGGCTTCCTCGGGGATACGGACGTTGGCATCGGCCATCATCGGACTCCTCTGCGCGGCCGTGGGTACGGGTACGTACCCGTACCCTACGGGTGAGGTGGCGCACGCCAATTCCCCGGAGGCGGGTGGGGGTCCTGTCAGGCGTCGGCCGTCCGTCCGGCCCGCCGCCCGCCCACCTCGAACCACAGCAGCTTCCCGGCGCCCCGGTCCAGCGGGCTGTCCCCGAGGGGTAGGCCGCCCCATGAGTCGGCGTACTCATGTACGAGGTGCAGTCCGCGCCCCTGCTCGGCTTCTGCCGGGGCAAGCGGGACGTGGTCCCAGGGTGGCTTGCCGAAAGGAGCGGGGATGCGGGGATGACTGTCCCAGACCCCGACCCGCAACCGGCCGTCGGACAGGGCGGTCAGTCGCAGGGAAGCAGGGCCCTTCGTGTGCCGACATGCGTTGGTGACCAGCTCGGACGTCAACAGCTCGACGTCATCAACGATTTCATGTCTGTCGTGACTGCTCAGCACCGCCCGTACGGTCATACGTGCGACGCGTGCCGCGCGGGGGTCGTGGGGCAGGCGAAGGGCGTACACCCAGGTGTCGGGCAGGGATACGGTGCCCATGGAAACCTCCGACGAGAGAAAGGACTTCGGGCTCGCTCAACACTCCGCCCGGCGGTGGCTCTGCCTGGGAGGTGCGCTTCCGGCTTATGGGTGAAGGGAGTTGGGCGGTACGTGATTACCGTAGAGCAGATGGTTAGATGCATCTAACGGAATACGTGAGATGAGTCCACTCTTCACTCGTGTGAGGGAGCGTTGCGCCGCGTCGCGGCCAGGAAGGAGACACTGTGCCGCCCACCAACAGCCCTACGCTCCGGCAGCGACGGCTGGGCGCAGAGTTGCGCAAACTTCGTGAGCGGGCAGGGCTCACCGCCACCGGCGCGGCCGAACTGCTGGGCGTCAACCAGGCGCGCGTCAGCATGATTGAGACCGGCCGCACGCCCATCAGCGCCGATCGGGTGCGCTCCATGGCGCACGTCTACGACTGCGCAGACGGAGAGCTGATCGACGCCCTCGCCACGATGACGGGAAGACGCGTCCGCGGTTGGTGGGAGGAATACCGCGAGCACGTGCCGATCGCTCTGGTCGATCTCGCCGAGCTGGAGCATCACGCCTCCGCACTGCGGGTGGCCCTCATGATGCATATCCCGGCATTGCTCCAGACGGCCGACCACGCCCGTGCTGTCTTCCAGTCAGCGGCTCCGCCGATGCGCCAGTACGAGATCGAACACCGCCTTACGCACCGGTTGAAGCGGCAGGGCGTTCTGCACCGGACGGATCCGCCCCCGTACACGGCGATCATCCATGAAGCTGCACTCCGCATGAACTTCGGCGGCTCCGCCGTAGCGCGTGGCCAGCTCAAGCACCTGCGCGAAATGAGTGAACTGCCGCACATCACCGTGCGCGTGATCGCTTTCGGCGCGGATCAGTTCCCGACCACTGGCCAGCCCGTCGACTACGTCGAGGGCCCTGTCCCGCAGCTCGACACCGTCCAGTTGGACTCGCACCACGGCGCCTGCGAATTCATCGATGCCGAGGCCCAGTTGAACAAGTACCGGGCGGTGCTGAACCGCATGGAGGCCTGCGCACTCAAGCCCGCTGAGACGCGCGACTTCATCCACACCCGCATCCAGGACCTATGAAGGAGTAACGATGCCGATCCTCCGCTGGCGGAAGTCGACCTACAGCCCCGACGGCTCGAACTGTGTCGAGATAGCCACCACACCCTCAGCTGTCCGCATCCGTGACTCGAAGAACAGCACCGGCCCTCAGCTCATGGTCACCCCCCACGCTTGGGCGCACTTCCTGCCGTTCGCCACCGAAGCGTAGAAGTTCGCGCAAGTTCGTGGTGGTGGAAGCCTCCTGGCCCGCAAGCTCATCCCCAGTGATCGCCCACCACGGTCGAAGGAGGCCAAGCATGGTGTTGCGCAAGCTGGGAAAGGACCCCGAGAGTCCGGAAGGCAAGTCGCCGACCGTGTACCTGGACGACGAGAAGGACACCTACTTGGTCCAGGGCTGGAAGGTGGCCGATAAGGACAGGCGCTCGCAGTTGGATCTCCCCGTTCACGAAGACGTCGTAGAGATCCCCCGACGCATGGTGCAGTTCTTCCTGGAGGTGAACAGTGGTGGCGATGCTGACGCTTGAGGAGCGGCTTCGGCGCTGCACCCGTGCCGCCGTGCACCTGGAGATGCGCGACGGATACATGCGCTCAGATCCCCGGTTCGTAGCCTGGCAGCAGGGTGTCAGGAACGACTCGGCTGACAGCGACCCGGAGCGCCGTCCGTGGCTGCGGCTGGTCGCCGACCTGGTGGCCCAGGGAGTCGAGGTGCGCAGGGCGCGGATCGTGTCGGAGCCGGTCTCGGACTACATCAGGTTCGAGCACCACCTGACCGGCCCCACCGTGTCGGCGGGCGAGCAAGTTCGCTGGCTGTCTCGCAGGCGTGCTTCCGGGCTCGCCCTGCCGGGCAACGACTTCTGGCTCTTCGATGACAGCTCGGTGGTCTTCCACCATTTCGCCGGAGACGGCGAACTCGCCCCGGACGACGAGGAGTTCACCGACGATCCGGCGGTCGTGAAACTCTGCGCGAGCGCGTTCGACTCCGTCTGGTCCCTGGCAGTGCCGCACGCGGACTACCAGCTAACCTGATCCACCATCCTCAGCGTGACCTCATCCAGCGTCAAGCAAGCACGGCAAGCCCTCGGCCGGCGTCTGCGCGAGATCCGCAAGGACGCCGGCCTCACGGCTCGGGAGCTGGCACGGCGCGCCGGCTGGCACGAGTCCAAGTGCTCGCGCCTTGAGAACGGGCACACACCGCCGTCCGATGCTGACATCCGCACGTACACAGCCCACTGTGCTGCCCACGAACAGACAGCTGACCTCATTGCCACAGCGCGCGGCATAGAAGGTGCGTACATTCAGTGGCGGCGCATGGAGCGGGCGGGCCTGAAGCGCGTCCAGCAATCAGTAGCGCCTCTGTTCGAGCGCACGCGCCGCTTTCGCGGCTACCAGCCGTGGGTGATCCCGGGCCTGCTCCAATCTGCGGCGTATACGCGAGCTGTACTGAGCACCGTGGCGCATCTGCGGGACGTGCCCGACGACATCGACGAGGCCGTAGCCGTCCGCATGGATCGCCAGCGCATCCTGCACTCCGGCGACCACAGATTCGCGATGCTCGTCGAGGAGTGGGTGCTGCGCACGGTCATCGGCGACAGCGACACCATGGCCGGAGCACTTGGCCATCTCATCTCCGTCGCTTCGCTGCCCTCGGTCAGCCTGGGCGTCATTCCCCTCGGAACGCCCCGGGGAGCTGGATGGCCCGTCGAGTCGTTCACCATGTACGACGACGCGCAGGTCAACGTGGAACTTGTCTCCGCTCACCTGACAGTCACGCAGCCCGGCGAGATCGCCGAATACACCAAGGTGTTCGCGGAGCTGTCAGGCATCGCTGTGTACGGCGCACAGGCCAGATCGCTCATCACCGCCGCCATCGATGCCTTCGGGTAACCGCCGCGCAAGTCCGTAGAAGCTCGTGGCCCCCAAGCCGCCACCGCTCCAGCCTGGGCACCGTGGCAAGAGACCGGCAGACCTTCCCCTCCCCGCGTCCCGTTGATCTTCCGATCGGCTTCAACGCCTGGCTCCTGGACTGCGCTCCTGTCGCTGGCTGCGACACCTGCCGGTCCGAGTGGCAGCGTCTCAACGAGGCCAAGGGGCTGGGCAACATCACCCAGGCCGCCAAGCACGCCACGAACATCCGCGATCACGCCTCTGGGGCCCACTGATGACGATGGACATGCAGTCGTACAGGGACAGCCGCAAGCAAGCCGTCGCCCTGCGACACGGCCGGGACCTCGTGTCGCCCAAGCTGTTCGCGAGGCTGGCGGTGTGCCGAGGAGTACGGGTACGAGAGGTCCATGGCCGAGCGGATCATGAACGAGGCCATCACCCTGTGCTATGTGATGGGCAGCACCCACGCGGGCGACGTCATGGCCCCGAGCAAGGCCGTGGACCCCGGCTGGCACACGTTCATGCTCCACACCGAGGACTACGCCGACTGGTGCGCCGAGAACTTCGGCTACTTCCTGCACCACCGGCCGAACAGCAAGGTCCGCACGCAGGGCCTCATGGTCGATGTCGTCGGGCGCATCAAGGCCGAGGGCTTCGCGGTCGACGAGCGTCTCTGGAGCACCGCGGCGGAGTGCAACGCGCCGACATGCTGCGGCGACGGCCCCTGCTGTTGATACGGGCCACCGTCAGTGCCAGCCGCTAGTGTCCGGCCCTCACGGTCCGGGACTCTAGGTGCAAACAGGGAGTTTCATGGCAACTGCCGAAGGAACCAAGGGCCGCGGGCGGGTAACCGTCTTCTCCGTGTTCGGGCCCGTCTTCGGTTACGCGACCACCCTCGTGGATGACCAGCAGCTCGCCTACGTGGGGCCGCTGACCCCCGGTGTCGGGTGGCGTCTGCTCTGGAGGATGGCGGAGCGGTGCCACAACGACGGGGCTACGGAAACCAGAAAGGCCGAGTGGATCGTCTCGCAGGCATCCCGGGCGTTCATCTGCGGCAGCGGCGTTGTCGTGAAGCTCTCCGACGCTGACTGGGTGATGGAGCCCGGGGGATGGCTCGTGGAGCTTGGCGGCTCCTGGTGCAACCAGGACGTGCTGGTCACCGGCAATCTCACGGTGCCGGCACTTGCCGCTGAGCAGATCGCCCCGAAACACACCTACTACCCGCAGTACGTGGACTGAGCCCCCATGAGACGCCCCGGCCATCCCTCATGGGGGATGGCCGGGGCGGGCTCGCCTTTCAGCCTGCCGAGACGGGTGGGCGGAGGGAAAAGAAAGGGGGTTACAACACCGTCAGCTTGAGGAGGCCCAGGGCCAGGGCAGCGACCAGGGCCGCTGCCGGCATCGTGATGAACCAGCCCAGGACGATGTTCTTGGCCACGCCCCAGCGGACGGCGTTGAGGCGCTTGGTCGCGCCCACGCCCATGATGGCCGAGGTGATGACGTGGGTCGTGGAGATCGGCGCCTTGAAGAGGAACGCCGTGCCGAACATGATCGAGGCGCCGGTGGCCTCCGCGGCGAAGCCCTGCGGGGGGTCCAGTTCGATGATCTTGCGGCCCAGGGTGCGCATGATGCGCCAGCCGCCCGCGTAGGTGCCCAGGGACAGCATGATCGCCGAGACCAGCTTCACCCAGACCGGGATCGGGTCGCCGAACGTCTCATGGCCGGAAATCACCAGTGCCATCACGACCACGCCCATGGTCTTCTGCGCGTCCTGGAGACCGTGACCGAGGGCCATTCCGGCGGCCGAAACCGTTTGCGCGATGCGGAAGCCCCGCTTCGCCTTGTGCGGGTTGGCGCGGCGGAACAGCCACATGATGGCCAGCATGACCAGGTAGCCGACGACCAGACCCACCACCGGGGACAGGAACATCGGGATGATGACCTTGTCCACCACGCCGTTCCAGTGGACCGCCGTACCGCCCGCCAGGGCCGCCCCCACCAGGCCGCCGAACAAGGCGTGGGAGGAGGAGGACGGGAGGCCGAAGTACCAGGTGATCAAGTTCCAGGCGATGGCGCCTACCAGGGCGGCGAAGAGGATGCCCATCCCCGTGGAGCCGGAGGGGGTCGCGATCAAGCCCTCGCTGACCGTCTTGGCGACGCCCGAGCCCAGGAAGGCACCGGCGAGGTTCATCACCGCCGCCATGGCGAGAGCCGCCCGCGGGGTCAGCGCCCGCGTCGACACCGACGTGGCGATTGCGTTCGCCGAGTCGTGGAAGCCGTTCGTATACGTGAAGAAGAGCGCGACCGCGATGGTCACGATCAGGGCGAAGGTGTCCATCGACGCCTCAGGACTCCTTGACGGCGATGGTCTCCACCGTGTTCGCCACGTGCTCGAACGCGTCCGCCGCCTCTTCCAGGACGTCCACGATCTGCTTGAGTTTGAGCACCTCGATCGCGTCGTACTTGCCGTTGAAGAGGTGGGCCAGCAGCTTGCGGTGGATCTGGTCCGCCTGGTTCTCCAGACGGTTGACCTCGATCCAGTACTCGGTGAGGTTGTCCAGCGTGCGCAGGTGCGGCATCGCCTCCGCCGTCAGCTCGGCCGCCCGGGCCAGCACCTCGATCTGCTGCTCGACACCCTTCGGCAGTTCCTCGATGTTGTAGAGGACGACCAGGTCGACGGCCTCCTCCATGAAGTCCATGATGTCGTCGAGGGAAGATGCGAGGGAGTAGATGTCCTCGCGGTCGAACGGCGTGATGAACGAGGAGTTCAGCTGGTGGAAGATCGCATGCGTGGCGTCGTCACCTGCGTGTTCCGCGGCCCGCATACGCTCTGCGATCTCGGCTCGGGCAGGTGCGTCCGCCCCGAGCAGTTCCATCAGGAGTTTCGAGCCGGTGACGATGTTGTCCGCGGATGCGGCGAACATGTCGTAGAAGCTCGTCTCCCTGGGGGTCAGACGAAAGCGCACGTGGGGTCCTCGGGGTGCTTCGGTTTCGGTCAGGCTGATGCTAGGCGCATCATCCGGCCACGGCTATCGGGCCGCATCCCAGTGTCGCCCATCGGGCAGAGTGATCAGCACGGGGGCGCACCAAGGGCTCCTTACCCCGCAAAGTTCGTTACCATATACCCACCAGGGGTATCTATTACCGGCTCGTACCGAGATGGAGGCTCGCGATGACGACGACCGAGGCCGGCGCCACGGCACCCTCCGAGACCGCGAGTGAGCCCGCGCACACCACGCACGGGTATCACAAGCAGAAGGACGAGCACCTCAAGCGGCTGCGCCGGATCGAGGGGCAGATCCGCGGGTTGCAGCGGATGGTCGACGAGGACACGTACTGCATCGACATACTCACCCAGGTCTCCGCCTCCACCAAGGCGCTGCAGTCCTTCGCGCTGCAGCTGCTGGAGGAGCATCTGCGGCACTGTGTGGCCGACGCGGCTCTCAAGGGTGGCGACGAGATCGACACGAAGGTGGACGAGGCGACGAAGGCGATCGGCCGCCTGCTGCGGTCCTGACCTCGTCTGTCAGGAATCCCGTCATTCCCGTTCCTCGGCCACCCGCAGCACCTCGTCGATGCTCTCCAGGCTGAGCCGGTCCTCGGCCTCGGAGGCCGCGATGATCAGCTCTCCGCACAGCTCGATCTCGGCGAGGGCCACGTGGTCCTGCACCGCCGTACCGCCGACCGGAGCCACTCGCCTCACCTCTTTTCCACAGTCACCCACTTCCTAGAGTAGGCAGCGCCCTACAGGCCGCGCATGGCACGGACGGGCTACTTACGGGGTGGCACCCAGGACTAGTGCCCCGGCCGGTGCCCGTCCTTCGCGCTGTCGGCCTTCGCGCTGTCGGCCTTCGCGCCGCCGTCCTTCGGGCCGCCGTCCTCGGCGATACGGCCCGCGTAGATGTCCGCCGGGCGCGGCAGCCGTACGTCGGCGGGGGCGCCGAAGTCGTACAGCAGTGTTGTCGAGGCGACCGCCACGGGGGTCTGCTGCCGGCCGTTGACGAAGCTGAAGCGCTGCCTGAGCTTGCGGATACGGCCCTGGTCGTCGAGATAGGCGTCGAACGGAACCTCGGCCGTGGCGAACCCTTTCGCCGCCGCGGCCAGTGCCGCCCGGTTCTCGGCGGAGGCATGGCGCGCCGCGCCGCTCAGATCCGCCGTGCCCCGGTAGTGCCGTACCGCGGTCCCGCCGACCTCGGTCCGGCCGACATACGTCGCCGTCCGCGTCCCGCGCAGTACCTCGGCCGCCGCGTACGGATCGGTCGCGCCGCCGGTGACCAGGTTGCCGTCGGACAGCGTGGCGGTGTCCACCCGCACCCACTTGCTCGCCGGCACGCCCGCGCCCCGGTTCTTCATGAACAGGGCGCCAGGAGCGAGGAGTTCGGTGATCGGCTGGTGCTCGGCGGTGCCCGCCGGGTCGTCGGGCAGGACGACCGTGAGCCGGCCGAGCCGGTGCCGGTAGTCGTAGACGCCGTGGCCGCGGATGGTCACCCGGGTGCCGCCCGTGGCCATCTCCATGGAGGTGGTGGCCTTGGAGGTGCCCGCGCCGCCCAGCGTGTCGGCGGCCCGGTGCAGGATGGCGACCGGGTCGCCCCCGCCCTTGACGTCCTCGGCGGCGGCCCCGGTGCCGGAACACCCCGTGGCACCCGCCCCCAGGCCGAGCATGATGCCGACCGCGACGAACGTCCTGCCCGCGTTCCTGTGCTGCCGCCGATCCATCGCCTGCCTACCCCCAGCCGGTACGTCCGTCACGGGCCCCCTGTCGTTCGGTTAACGACGGGTAGGAGGTGTTGTCACGCGGCGCCGGGAGCCGGGGAGAGGCGTATGAGCCCCGTACGAGCGCCGTGTGAGCCCTGCCGGTGCCGGGTGGGTACCGTTGTCCGGGTGACAGCCAGCGCGGCACAGCAGGACGGGCCGGAGCCTGCCCGGTCGGGGCAGGAACATCGCACGACGACAACCGAACAGGGCCGGTTCTGCGTGGCCGGCTGCAGCTGCGGCTGGCGCGGCCCGGCCCGCAGAGCCCGCAGTCAGGCCCGTACGGACGCGGAGAGGCATCTCGCGGGACCCTGACGGGGGTTGAGCGTGCTCACGGGGGTTGACGCCCGCGTCACATGCGGCTGCGGGCGGCGGGGGCGAGCCACAGCATCCGGTCCACCTCTTCCTCTTCGTCCGGGGTTTCCTCTTCGTCCGGAGTGAAGGGCCGGCCCGGCCTCGAACGCCACTGAGCAAGGATCCCGCCGGCGCCTCGCCCGCGTCGGCCGGCGCATCCTCGCCCCCTTCCCGTATCCGCCCCGTCTCTGTTGCTCCCTGAGGATGAATCCGTCGTCGTGCCGCGACCGGTTGCCCGAACACATGACTGTCCGTCACGACAATCGGCGTCGGCCGGACTTGAGCGGCCGCGCGGACGGACACCAGGGCGGATCACATGACGCGAAGCACGTCACCGACGGACCGACGAACCGGGACAAGAAAGGGCAGATGGAGGCTGCTGCGCCTGAAGGCCGCCGCTGCGGCGGGTCTGCTGCTGCTCGCGCTCGGCTCCCAGGCACAGGCCATCGACTCCACCATCTCCCTGAACAACAAGCGCACGGGGTGGGACGCGAACGAGCCGAATCTGACGCCGGCCCGGGTGTCCTCGTCGAGCTTCGGACGGCGCTGGTCCACCCCGGTGAACGGCGCGGTGCTGGCCCAGCCGCTGGTCACCGGCAGGAACGTGGTCGTCGCCACCGAGAACAACTACGTCTACGGCATCGACGCCGTCACCGGAGTGACGCACTGGACCCGCCAGCTCGGCCCGGCCTGGCCCACCTCGTCGATCCCCTGCAACGACCCCGCGCCGCACACCGGGATCACCGGCACCCCGGTGTACGACCCGTCGTCCAACACCGTCTTCCTCACCAGCAAGGTCAACGACGGCGCGGACGCACAGCACCCGCACTGGTACTTCCACGCGATGAGCGCCTCCACCGGCGCCGAGCGCGCGGGCT
Source organism: Streptomyces roseochromogenus subsp. oscitans DS 12.976 (assembly GCF_000497445.1). NCBI lineage: Bacteria > Bacillati > Actinomycetota > Actinomycetes > Kitasatosporales > Streptomycetaceae > Streptomyces > Streptomyces roseochromogenus. Next base: position 5,033,655 of record NZ_CM002285.1, read on the forward strand.
GGCCGGTGCGGATCCAGGGCACGCCGACCAACAGTCCCGGCCACCCGTTCAACCCTTTCACCTTCGCGCAGCGGCCGGGTCTGCTGCTGCTGAACGGCTCGGTGTACGCGGCCTTCGGCTCCTACTGCGACGTCGGCCCGTACGTCGGCAACGTGGTGGGGGTGAACATCGGCACCCGCCGCCTGACCCTGTGGTCCGCCGAGGCCGGCTCCGACACCCGGGAGGCCGGTATCTGGCAGAGCGGCGGCGGGCTGGTCTCGGACGGCTCCGGCCGGATCATCTTCACCACCGGCAACGGCGCCGGCGCGGGCTCGCCGAGCCCCGGCCCGGGCAGCAGGCCGCCCGGCAACCTCGGCGAGTCGGTGGTCCGGCTCGGCGTGAACAGCAACGGCAGCCTCTCGGCCCGTGACTTCTTCAGCCCGGCCAACAACAAGACACTGGACGCCAACGACACCGACCTCGGCTCGGGCGGGCCGGTCGCGCTGCCCGACGCCTTCGGCACCCCCGCGCACCCGCGCCTGCTGGTGCAGGTCGGCAAGGACGGCCGGGTCTTCCTGCTGGACCGGAACAACCTGGGTGGCATGGGCCAGGGCCCGAACGGCACGGACAAAGTGGTGAGCGTGGCCGGACCGTTCGAGGGCGTCTGGGGCCACCCCGCCGTCTGGGGCGGTGGCGGAGGCTACGTGTACACCGTGTCCACCGATACCGGCAACGGCCATTCGCCGCTGCGCGCGCTGAAGTTCCGGGTGAACAGCTCCGGCGTTCCGGTCCTGACCAGCGTGGGCATCAGCAACGAGGGCTTCGGCTACGGCTCCGGGTCCCCCGCGGTCACCTCCAACGGTACGGCCGCCGGTTCCGCGCTGGTCTGGGCGGTCTGGTCCGGCTCCGGCGCCGGCGGTGTCGGCGGCGAGCTGCGGGTCTACGACGCGGTGCCGGTGGGCGGCGTCATGCACCTGCGCCGCTCCTTCCCGATCGGCACGGCGGCCAAGTTCGTGGTCCCCGCCACGGACGGCGGCCGGGTCTACGTAGGGACCCGGGACGGCCACCTGGTGGCCTTCGGCATCGCGGGTACGACCGCCGCCGCCACTACGGCCGGTGGGACCGGTCGTGGGACCGGTGGGACCGGTGGTGGGACTGGTGGGACCGGTGGTGGGACCGGTGGGTGCGGCCCTTGCGAGGAGTCGGACAAGCACGGGTCCTGAGCCTTCGCCACGCTCGAGCCCCGGCCCCGGACGCAACTCAGCGGAAGCGTCCGGGGCCGGGGCTGAGCCGGCGCCCCCGGGCGTCATGGCGGGACAGCCTCAGGCATGCGTCCGCTGCGGTGTGTCAGGCCTCCCCGCGCTCGTCGGCGTCGATGGCCGCGAGCGTCGGAGGGATCAGGTCCCGGTCTCGTTCGTAGGTCAGGCGTTCGCGGGCTCTGTCCGGCGACAGCCACAGCAACTCGCTCACTTCGTCGCCGGGTACGAAGGCTCCACCGGTCGACTCCGCGGCCCAGTACGTGACTTCCTTGTTCCGGCCCGTGTTGTCGACGTAGTGGGCACTCGGCAGAGCCGGTCCGAGTCGGCATGTGTGGCCGGTCTCCTCCCGCACTTCGCGCACGGCAGCCGCGCGGGCCGTCTCGCCCTTCTTCAGCTTCCCTTTGGGCCAGGACCAGTCAGACCACTTCGGCCTGAAGACCAAGGCCAGCTCGACGCCGCCCGAGGAGGAACGGCGCCAGAGCACACAGCCGGACGCGCGGACCATTGACCGCCTCCTCACGGGACCTCAGGACGCGCCGAGGATCTGCTGCTGCCACGCCTGCTGGAAGGCGAACCTGGCCGCCTCCACCTCGTGCCGCTGATCGGCGTGGAGCACGCCGAGCGCGTACGCCGTCGCCGGTGCGATACGGGGCGTACGGGCGGCCTGGGCCGCTGCCGCTGCCGCTTCCGAGGCGTCCCGGTGCCGGTTCAGGGCCTGGCCCGCCGCCAGCAGTCGTACGTCCACAGGGGAGTTGCCCGCGTGCAGTACCTCCTGGGCGTACCGGTGCAGGCGCAGCAGCAGCCGGACCTGGTGCCAGGGGCCGTCCTGGGGGTGGGGGGACGGGTCCGGGGACAGGCCGTGGACCAGGGCCTCCGCGTTGTACGGGTGGCCCGCGGTGAGCAGGGGCAGACCGGCGATGGCGTCTGTCAGCCGTTCCTCCGCAGCGGCTGCCAGGGGGCGCAGGCCGGTGGTGGGCGCGGCGGCCGTGAGGGGGACCTCGCTGGCCAGCACGGCGACCTTGTCGGCGACGGCGTGGAAGCGGCTGGATCCCAGGGCCTGGAGCGCCGTGGAGTGGGCCCTTGTCCGGGCGAGGGTCAGCTGGCGTTCGAGCAGGGCGCCCGCTTTGGCCGCGCCCACGGTGAGGTTGCCGCGTTCCGGTGCGGACGGCGGGTTGGCCGGGCCACTGGCGTTGTCGAGTGCCGTTGCGCCCCCACGTGCCGCCCCAGCGGTACGGCTGCCCGTGACCAGCGCGTCCACCGTCTGGGCGGGGGCCGGCAGCGGCGCCGCCCCCGACAACCGGTGCAGCGCCAGCAACAGCCGCTCCAGGCGGGCCTCGTACGCGTGCTCCAGGCCCAACGTGCCGGAGAGCCACGCCAGTTCGGGGCGCATCTGCTCGGACCAGTCGGGGTCCAGCAGGGGACGGAAGGTGTGCAGGCTGCCGCTGATGCGGCGGGCCGAGCGGCGCAGGGCGCGCGCCGCGTCGACAGACTCCTCCGCGCCGTTCTCCCTCGCGCCCGACCGGTCGCGCGCGACGGCACTCCCGTTGGCACCGCCGTTCTCACGGTGCAGGCGCAGGGCGCGGAGGAACTCCGTGGCCTGGGCGCGCAGGTACGCCGCCAGGGCGTCCCCGGTCACCACCTCCGCCGCGGGGTCCGTCGGTTCAAGGTGTTGCTGTGCCACGCCGGCGCCTCCGGGCGTCTATGAGCATCTCCTGGACGTTGCGCAAGGGCTGTCCGTCCGCGTCGGTCGCGTGCCGGATCCACTCGCCGTCGGCGCCGAGGTGCCAGGAGGAGGTCGAGTCGGACATACCGGTGTCGAGCAGCCGGTTCAGGGCCGCCCGGTGCGCCGGGTCGACGACGCGGACCAGGGCCTCGATCCGGCGGTCGAGGTTGCGGTGCATCATGTCGGCGCTGCCGATCCACACCTCGGGCTCGCCGCCGTTGCCGAAGGCGAACACCCGGGAGTGTTCGAGGAAGCGGCCGAGGATCGAGCGGACCCGGATGTTCTCCGACAGGCCCGCGACACCCGGGCGGATCGCGCAGATGCCGCGCACCCAGATGTCGACCGGCACGCCGGCCTGGGACGCCCGGTAGAGCGCGTCGATGACCGCCTCGTCGACCATCGAGTTGACCTTGATACGGATAAAGGCGGGGCGGCCCGCGTGGTGGTGCTGGACCTCCTTGTTGATCCGCGCGACCAGGCCGTCCCGCAGGGACTTGGGGGCCACCAGCAGGCGGCGGTAGGTCTCCCGGCGCGAGTAGCCGGACAGGCGGTTGAACAGGTCGGAGAGGTCCGCGCCGACCTGCGGGTCGGCCGTGAGCAGGCCCAGGTCCTCGTACAGCCGGGCGGTCTTCGGGTGGTAGTTGCCCGTGCCGACATGGCTGTAGCGGCGCAGGGTCTCGCCCTCCTGGCGGACCACCAGGGACAGCTTGCAGTGCGTCTTCAGGCCGACGAGGCCGTAGACGACATGGCAGCCGGCCTCCTCCAGCTTCTTCGCCCACTTGATGTTGGCGTGCTCGTCGAAGCGGGCCTTGATCTCGACCAGGACGAGGACCTGCTTGCCGGCCTCGGCGGCGTCTATGAGCGCGTTGACTATCGGGGAGTCGCCGGAGGTCCGGTACAGGGTCTGCTTGATCGCGAGGACGTCCGGGTCCTCGGCCGCCTGCTCGATGAAGGCCTGCACGGACGTCGAGAAGGAGTCGTACGGGTGGTGCAGGAGCACGTCCCGCTGGCGCAGCGCGGCGAAGATGTCCGGCGCCGACGCCGACTCGACCTCGGCCAGGTCGCGGTGGGTGCCCGCGATGAACTTCGGGTACTTCAGCTCCGGGCGGTCCAGGCCGGCGATGCGGAACAGGCCGGTGAGGTCCAGCGGGCCGGGCAGCGGATACACCTCGGCCTCGGAGATCTTCAGCTCGCGGACCAGCAGGTCAAGGACCTCGCGGTCGATGGACTCCTCGACCTCCAGGCGCACCGGCGGGCCGAAGCGGCGCCGCATGAGCTCCTTCTCCAGGGCCTGGAGCAGGTTCTCGGCGTCGTCCTCTTCTACTTCCAGGTCCTCGTTGCGGGTGAGCCGGAAGGTGTGGTGCTCCAGCACCTCCATGCCCGGGAACAGCTCCTCCAGGTGCGCGGCGATGACGTCCTCGATGGGGACGTACCGGCCGGGGCTGCTCTCCAGGAAGCGGGACAGCAGCGGCGGCACCTTCACGCGCGCGAAGTGCTTGTGGCCGCTGACCGGGTTCCGTACGACGACGGCCAGGTTCAGGGAGAGGCCGGAAATGTACGGGAAGGGGTGTGCGGGGTCGACGGCCAGCGGGGTGAGGACCGGGAAGATCTGGTGCCGGAACAGGGTGAACAGACGGGCCTGCTCCTTGTCGGCCAGCTCGTTCCAGCGGACCAGCTGTATGCCCTCCTCCGCGAGTGCGGGGGCGACGTCCTCGTGGTAGCAGGCGGCGTGCCGGGCCATCAGCTCGCGCGAGCGGGCCCAGATCATCTCCAGCACCTCGCGCGGCTGCAACCCGGAGGCGGACCGGGTCGCCACACCGGTGGCGATACGACGCTTCAGTCCGGCGACCCGGACCATGAAGAACTCGTCCAGGTTGCTGGCGAAGATCGCGAGGAAGTTCGCACGCTCCAGCAGCGGGGTGTTCGGGTCCTCGGCCAGCTCCAGGACGCGTTCGTTGAAGCCGAGCCAGCTGCGCTCCCGGTCGAGGAAGCGGCCCTGGGGCAGGGGCGTACCCTCACCTTGCGCGTCCTCGTACCCGTCGAGGTCCGCGTCGATGTCGGGTTCCAGGTCGGAGACAGTGGCGGCCACCGTGTGGGGGCGGCGTGCGGCGATGGAGCCCACGGGAGGCTGCGCGTGCTGGACAGGTACCTGGGCGTCTTGCTGGCTCATGAGTCCATTCTTCCGCGCCACGGGGGTGACGGGCGCGTCGGAACGTGCGGGCGGGAGCGTCACGGCCCCGTTCAGCGCGGGCCCCTCGGGGGGCGGCGAAGGCTCTGGCACGGCGGGCTTCATTGGCCGAGCGTCGCAAGCTTGGCTGAATCAATGGTTACGGAGACATGACGTGCGGGATAGCGCGGGGCGGCTCCCGGAGGTCTACATCGCGAAAGTCACGGATTCCAGGAGCCGCATATCGATACAGCCCCGCGCCCTTACGGAACTGCAGTGCAGTCGGCTTCACGGGGCAGTACCAGGTAGCTGGCGAGCGTCAGCAACCCCGTGACACGGCCGGTGATCGCCACGTCCGGTGGGCGGACCCTGGCCGTGCAGCCGGCGTTCGCCGGTGCGGTGACCCTGGCCGTGCCGACCGCGGTCGTACAGACCGGCGGGGCCCCGGCGACCACGACCGCGACCCGAGCCCGTGCCCCGCTCACCCCGGAGAAGGACCAGATGTGCGTACGGCGCGGGTCCTCGCGCTACTGCGCCTTCCTCGAGTGGATGCCCCTTGCCGACGACTGGGCGCCGGTCGCGGGCGACGAGCGCCTGGCCGGCGAGCTGTGCGACAGCCTTGCCGGGGCCGTGGTGGTCCCTTCCGGGGGGTTACGACGGGCCGGGCTGCGGAGCTGCTGGGGGTGCGGGTGCCCGTGGGGGCGGTTCGATCCGCCGCTCCGCTCACGTCTCCGTGCGGTACATCAGGTCCGTCTCGTACGTGGTGAAGCCCAGTCGTTCGTACACCGACACCGCCGCCTGGTTGTCGGCGTCGACGTAGAGCATCGCGGTCGGGAGTTGCTGGTCGGCCAGGTGGCGGAGCCCGATCGTGGTGAGGGACTTGCCGAGGCCGCCGCCCTGCTCACCGGGGCGGACGCCGAGGACGTAGACCTCGCCGAGGCCCTCCTCGGCGTGCACCTTGGTCCAGTGGAAGCCGATCAACTCCCCGCGCCGCTCGGCGAGGAAGAACCCGGCCGGGTCGAACCACGGCTCGGCCTTGCGGTCGTCGAGGTCCCGCTGGGTCAGTGAGCCCTGCTCCGGGTGATGGGCGAAGGCGGCCGCGTTGACCGCGAGCCACGCGGTGTCGTCCTTGCCGGGCACGAAGGTGCGCACGGTCGCGCCCTCCGGCAGCACCGGGTCGGGCAGGTTCAGATCGCCCAACGGGCGCCGCATCTGCCGCAGTTCGCGGAACAGGGTCAGGCCGAGCACCTGGGCGAGATGCCGGGCGGCCGGATGCCCGCCGTGCGCCCATACCCGCAGCCGCTTGCCGGAGGCGGCGAGCAGCGCCGCGCCGAGCGCCCGGCCGTGCCCGTGCCCGCGGTGCGCGGGGTGGACGACGAGTTCGGCGGCCGGCGCCTCCACCGGGTCGGTGTCCTCCAGCTGGGCGTAGCCGACGAGTTCGTCGCCGACGGTCAGCAGCAGATGCGAGACGCCCTCGCGGGCACCCCCGCGCAGCTGCAGCCGGCCCTGCTCGGACACCGGCTGCTGCCCGTCGACCCCGACGGCCTCGGCGAGCAGGGCCAGCACGGCCTCGGCCCGGTCGGGTGTGAGCGCGGAGTGGGTCTCGATGGAGCGGGCGGGGAAGGCTCGTACGGTGTCGTCGCTGCTCATGCGTAGAGGGTACGGCAGGCCTCCCGTAAAACCTATGTGAATGGCGGTTCGGTTCCGCAATGTCCCTGTGAATTCCTCACAGGGCTCTTTAATTGAGGTCTCATCGCAATTCTCTTCTTTCGGCTCTCGGGCGCCGTAGTGTTTTCCGTGTCGAAAGCGAAAAGCGCGGACGGCACCGAAGAGAGAAGCGAACAGAGAGGGCATGACCATGAGCTTCCACAAGATCGTCCCGGTGAAGAAGGTCCGCAAGCCCGCCCCGGCCCCGAAGCACCGCAAGCACGAGCCGAAGAAGCACGAGCGCAAGCGCCCGGTGGGTCACAAGTAATTCCCGGAAATCACAGGCAATTCCCAGAAATCACAGGAATCAGGGAGGGGAATTCCATGTCTTTCCGCAAGCTCGCCCCCATCGGCAAGAAGCACTGCTGAGCAAGGCCGTCGTGAGGCGGGGTCACCGGTTACTGCGTGGTCGCACCGGTGGCCCCGCCTCCGCCGTGTCCGAGGTCGTGTCCACAGCTGTGGAAAGGAATTGCCGATGCTGAGGGAAGCCCGCGAGGCCTTCCGCCGGTTCTGGCCGCTGACCCGCGGGGACCGCAAGTGGCTCTGGGCGGTCATCGCCTGCGTGGCCGTGGCCGCGCTCGCCGAGACCGCCGCGATCCTGCTGTTCGCCCAGCTGACCGACCACGCCCTGAAGACCGGCCGGCTGTCCGCCTTCTGGGGGCCGGCCGGTGCCTGGCTCGGCGTGGCCGCGCTCGCCGCGTTCGTCGGCTGTCTCGGCAACTCCCTGGCCACCTGGACCGCGGAGAGATTCGTGCTGCGCCTGCGCGCGGCCGTCTTCCGCCATGTCCAGGACCTGCCCCCGCACTTCTTCCAGCGCCACCGCCAGGGCGACCTGGTCGAACGGCTCACCGGAGACGTCGAGTCCATCGAGCAGCTGGTGGTCTCGGGCGTCGTAGGAGCCGTATCGGCAGCCTTCTCCGCCGTCTTCTACGCCACCGCCGCCTTCTGGCTGCGCTGGGACCTGGCGCTGGCCACCTTCGTCCTCGCGCCGCTGTTCCTGCTCGCCGCGCGCCGCTTCTCCGGCCGTATCGAGCAGGCCTCGCGCGCCGAGCGGGTCGCCGACGGCGCGATCACCTCGGTGGTGGAGGAGTCGCTCGGCAACATCGTCCTCACCCAGGCCTACAACCGGCGCGCCGACGAGGAGCGGCGGCTGGAGCGCGAGGCGCGTGCCTGGATGCGGGCCAGTGTGCGCGGGGCGCGGCTGAGCGAGATGTACGCGCAGTTCGTCGAGGTCGTGGAGACGCTGTGCGTGCTCGCGGTGATCGGCCTGGGCGTGTGGGAGATCTCCGCCGGCCGGATGACCTTCGGCCGGCTCCTCGCGTTCGCCGCCTTCCTCGGCTACCTCTACCCGCCGATCCGCGCCCTCGGCCAGCTCGGCCTGACCGTCACCGCGGCCACCGCCGGCGCCCACCGCATCGGCGAGATCCTGGACGCCGAGCCCGCCGTCACCGACCCCGCCACCCCTGTCCCCGCGTGGCCCGTACACGGCCGGGTCGGCTTCCACCAGGTCTCCTTCCGCTACCCGGGCTCCGCGCGCGCCTCGCTCCGGGACGTCGAACTCACCGCCCAGCCGGGTGAGTTGGTGATCGTCACGGGCGCGAGCGGCGCAGGCAAGTCCACCCTCGCCAAGCTCCTCTCCCGCTTCTACGACCCCTCGGCCGGCGTGATCACCCTGGACGGCGTGCCGCTCAGGGACCTGCCCCTGCACTTCCTGCGCGAGCAGATCGCCCTGCTGCCGCAGCAGACCCTGATCCTCAACGGCACGATCCGCGAGAACATCGCCTGCGGCCGCCCCGGGGCGACGGACACGGAGATCGAGCAGGCGGCGCGGGACGCGGCGGCGCACGAGTTCATCAGCACGCTCCCCGAGGGCTACGACACCCCCATCGCCCCCGGCACCGCCGCCCTCTCCGGCGGCCAGCTCTGGGAGTCCCCCCAGGCCCTTAAGGCACTGGGGGAGCATCGCCATCGCCCGCGCGATGCTGCGCGCGGCCCCGGTCCTCGTCCTGGACGAGCCGACGGCGGGCCTGGACGCGATCGCCGCCCGCCAGGTGGTCCAGCCCCTGCGCCGCCTGATGTCCGGCCGTACGACCATCATGATCACCCACGATCTGTCCCTCGCCCCCGACGCCGACCGCGTCCTGGTCATCGACCACGGCCGCCTCGTGGAGACGGGCACGCACGAGGAACTCCTGGCGCGGGGCGGCGCGTACGCGCGACTGGCGCTGCCGTTGCCGCTGCCGGAGGCGGCGTCGGCAACGCCGCCGAAGGGCGAGGACACGCTGATCCTCAGGTGGTGAGGAGGCTCCGGCGGGCTACAGGGTTTTGGCGGGCTGCAGGGTTTTCAGCGTCTTCTGGGTCTTCAGGTGGTCTTCTTCCGGTCGAACCAGATCGTCGCCAGCGTCGGCACCAGCCCCACCCAGAAGACGATCCGCGGCACCGTCCGCTCGGTCCACGGCACCTGGCTGATGACCAGCGCACACAGCACGGCCCAGGCGGCCTGGCCGAGGACGATCCGGGGCCAGCGGCGGCGGTGGATCAGGGAACGGAGGTTGTAGCGGACGCCGGTCCGCAGCCGGCGGTAGCGCAGCAGCGCGCCGACGGCCCAGAGGGCGCCGACGGGCACGAAGTACCACAGCCGCTGGCCGAGGGAGACCGGCAGCTCACGCGGGACCTGCCCGTCCTTGGTCCACAGATCGAGCAGCACACCGGCGAGCCCCAGACTGAGCAGGGCGATCCAGCGCACCCCGCGCAGCAGCCGGTAGGAGGCGTGGTCCAGGCCCTGCTGCAGGGGTCTGGAGTGCGGGGTGGCGGCGAGGGCGTCGGCGTAGAGGGTGGCGGCCTCGGCGGCCTTGACGCCGGGTGCGGCGGCGGCCTTCGTGGTCCGCCGGGCCAGAGCCCCCGCGTGGTTCGGGTCGAGGCGGAGGATGACCTGGTCGAGCTGGTCGGCGACGGTACGGTTGCCCGCCCGGTCGGCGATCAGCCACGCCACCTCGTACGCGTACACCTCCTCGGGGCCGAGGCGGACGGCTTCCCGGGCCACCTCGCCGGCCTCCCGCAGGGCGGCGTCCATGGTGCCGTCCGGGACCCGACCGCCGCCCGCGCGCCCGGCACTGATGAACCTGATGCGCCACAGCCAGTCGGCGAGCAGTGCGTACCCGTACCAGTACTCGGGAGCGAGGCGGATCACCTCACGCAGGACGCCCTCGGCCTCCGGGAAGCGGAAACCGTCGACCCAGCGCAGGGCGTGTGCGCGCATGATGAGCGCGCCGATGTCCCCGGGGTCGAGCGCGAGCGCCCGCTCGGCCGTCTCCAGCGCCTTGGCCGGGTCCTTCTCGCCCACCAGATGACACCGGGCGTACTTCACCAGCGCGCGGATGTCGTCCGGGTCTTCGGCGAGCCGCTTCTCAAGCACCGTCCTGGCCTCGCCGACGCGCTCCAGCTCGATCAGCATCTCGGCCCGCTCCACGGCAGGGTGCACGGCGCCGCTCACAGCTTGCGCCGCCTCTTCAGATAGGCGACGAGGTCGTCGTACATGCCGCCCTCGTTGGCGAACATCGCCACGTTCCGGGCGGCGGCGAACCACGGCTCGGTGGACGGTACGACCTCCTTGGCGGCGGCCAGCAGGTCCTTCATCCCGATCATCCGTACGGTCCCGGTCCGGGCGGAGTCGAGCAGTGCCCGCTCGGCGGCGGCCTCGCACACATGGGCCAGATCGGCGCCGGAGAGCCCGTCGGTGGCCTTGGCGAGCTTGGTGAGGTCGATGTTCTCGATGGGCCGGTCCCGCAGGTGGTAGCGGAGGATCGCCTCACGGGCGGGTGCGTCCGGCGGCAGCACGAGCAGGGTCCGGTCCAGCCGCCCCGGTCGCCGCAGCGCGTTGTCGACGTCCCAGGGCACATTGGTGGCGGCGAGCACGAACACCCCGTCGTTGGCGCCCCCGTCGACCCCGTCCAGCTCGGTCAGCAGCTGATTGACGGTGTTGCGCATGCCGCCGTGCAGGGTGCGGCTGCGCTTGGCGCCGAGGGCGTCCAGCTCGTCGAGGAAGAGGACACAGGGCGCCTGCCGACGGGCGGTCTGGAAGACCTCGTGCATGTTGCGCTCGGAGTTGCCGGTCCACATGTCGAGCACGTCGCTGACCGACACGGACAGGAAGGACGCCCCGAGTTCCCCGGCGACGGCCCGCGCGATGAAGGTCTTCCCGCAGCCCGGAGGCCCGTACAGCAACAGCCCGCCCCGCAGGCTCTTCCCGTACAGCTTCTGCAGTTCGGGATTGCGCAGGGGCGCGAGGAAGGCGGCCTCCAGCCGGTCCTTCACCTCCTGCATCCCGCCGACGTCGGCGAGCCGCAGCCCCCCGGGCCGCTCCACGTCCCAGGCTTCGGCGTCCCCGGGGTCGCCTTCCCCGTCCGCCCGCATCGGCTCCTCCGCCTCGACGAACCGCGGCGGTACGACATCACCGACCTGCTCTTCGGCGGCCTTCCAGTCGAAACCGGGGCGCTGCCCTGCCGGGGCGGGCTGCGAGGCCGCGGGGACCTCCGGTGCGGCGGGGGCCGGCTGCTGGGGCAGGCCCATGGCGCGGGCCATGAGCTGCCGCGCCTGTGCGTCCCCCGGCGCGTGCTGCAACGCGACGGCAGCCTCGGCGACCGCGGCGTCGGGCTGCCCCTCGCCCAGGAGGAGTTCGGCCAGATGCAGTCGGAGCGGCACATCGGCGGGCGCGGCGGCAACGGCCGTACGCAGGCTCTGGATCAGAGGAGAGTCTTCCGGCATGGACTCCAGCCTACGGAGCCGCTATGCGGTCACTTCCGCTTGGGCCCGGTGACGGAAGCCAGGGTCAGAGCGCCACCAGATCGATGACGTTGATCACGACGTGCCGGTTCGATACGACGTACGTGATGAAGCCGCCGGTGAACGCGGCCGACCAGCTGTTGTCACGGTTGCTGATCGCAGGAGGGCCGAACGGGTTGAGACTGAGCTGCTTCTCCAAGGTCTCCAGTGATGCCCGTTGGGGCCCTGCCAGTGCGGCCTTGCGCTGAGCCGCTCGCTCCACGTACCTGATCGAGTACGCGCTCACCTGCACCTGCTCGTGTCGATGTGATGGTTGTCGGCGTCGTAGACGTTGCCGTCCGCGTCGTGGAAGACCATGCCCTCTGTTTCGCCTTCCGTCATGCGCTTGAGGGTCTGCTCCACCTCGTCGAGGTACCCGGGGGTGGCGCAGGCACAGGCGAAGGGGAACCACTTCTCGATAACCGCGTCGAGGGCAGGCTGGTCGAAATCCGCCGCGGCGCTCAGCCAGTCCTGCTCGAAGGCCCGCAGCCAGTCGGGGCGCCGCTGCAGAGCCGCACGGATCGCGTCCGGGGTTCTCTCGCAGGAGTTCGGATCCACCTCGTGGGTCATGATCGCGCTCGTTTCTCCGGCCGGGGCGGTTGGGGTGCCTGGGAGTCCACGGTAGACCTTGGGGGAGTGCGAGGGCGGGTGGAAGCGGCGCATCAACAGTCGTGGGGGTGGATGCGCGCGCCTCTGCTGTAGGCGATGCGAAGTACTTCCGTCAGCGATTCCGAGGCCCTGGTCAGCGCGAAGCGCACCGCGTCTTCCCCCGCGGCATGGTCCGCAAGCACGGCCTTGGCACCTGCGAGTACTTGTTCCCCCGAGTCGAGCTGGGTTGCCTCCACGTCGTCCGCGAGGAGGGAGAGCCTGCTGTGGTCGCTGCCGGTGCTGAGGTAGCAGGGTTTGCCCTCCGGGGTGCTCCACGGCAGGAGGCGGAGTCCGCCACTCACGCGAACACCTCCACTTCCTGGAGGTACGGGCGTACGAGGGGGGTGTCGTACCAGAAGATGTGTGCTTCGGCGTCGTGCGGGGGGTCGGGGCGTGTGGTCAACGGCGGGTGCATGTCGGGCAGTTGGATCAGGCCCGCGCGGCGGCGGCCCCGGGCGGGCAGCAGGGCCCTGATGAGCAGGAGCAGCAGCGATTCGATGACTCCGGCGGTACGTGCGCGCACGTCGAAGCTCCTTGAGCGGCAGGGGGTTGACGAGCGGTGATTACCGTTCGTGCCCTGATCGTCACAGCTGCGGCGTACGCTGCGGAAGAGGTCCGGTGTTGCCTGGGGCGCCAGGCAACGGGGAGGGGTGACGTGGGCGAGGACGTTGACGCGAAGCCGGTTTCCGGGCGGGCTGTGCTGGGACAGACGCTGAGGGTGCTGCGCGAGAAGGCCGGGAAGTCGCTGGGGCAGTTGGCTGAGGAAACCGGGTACGACAAGAGCTACTTGAGCCGCTTGGAGTCCGGTGAGCGGCTGTCCAAGGTGACGGTCATGGAGGACCTGGACGGGTATTACGGCACCGGTGACCTGCTGGTTGGTCACTGGAAGATGGCCCGGCTGGACGCGTTCAGGGATCGGTACAAGGAGTTCATGGGGCTGGAGGCGACGGCGCGGATCATGTGGAAGTACGCGCCGGGTGTGCCCGGACTTCTGCAGACCGAGGACTTCGCGAGGGAGGCGTTGTCTGGGCCCCAGACAACACTGGAGGGCGACGACTGGATCGAGGAGCAGGTTGCGGCCCGCCTCGGACGGCAGTACCTGCTGCGGCAGAAGCCGCCGCCCGGCGTCCGTATCGTCATCGACGAGTATGCGTTCCGGCGCCCCGCCGCTCTCCCGCAGACCTGGGAGGACCAGTTGCGCCATATCGAGGAGGTGGCGAAGTGGCCGAACATGACGCTTCAGGTGTTGCCCTTCTCCGCCGGAGTCCATCACCACATGGAGGCGTCGCTGACGCTGCTGTGGCAGAAGGACGGCAGCGGTGTTGCTTACGTCGAGGGCAACAGCCATGGCGAGTTGATCGATGAACCGGACGAGGTTCTGCGGCACCGGTTGTCCTACGATCGGCTCCGGGACATGGCGTTGTCCCCGTCCGACTCGCTCGCGTTCATCAAGGACGTACTGGAGGAGTACCGATCATGAAGCAGACCCCCGACCTCAGCACCGCCACCTGGCGCAAGTCGAGCTACAGCGACGGGGGAGACAACAACTGCGTCGAGGTCGCCGACGGCTACCCCGGTGTCGTCCCTGTCCGCGACAGCAAGGTCCCCTCCGCCCACCCGCTGATCTTCTCGGCGACGTCCTGGGACGCCTTCGTGCGCGGCGTGAAGGAGACGGCGTGATCTTCGACCCGGGCACCGCCGCCTGGCGCAAGTCGAGCTACAGCGAAGGGGGAGCGAACGACTGCGTCGAGGTCGCCGACGGCTACCCCGGCGTCGTCCCGGTCCGGGACAGCAAGACCCCCGCGTCCCGCCCGTTGGTCTTCTCGGCCGCCTCCTGGTCGGCGTTCGTGAGGACGCTGTAGGCGTCCAGTCGCCTCTCAATTCCCCAGCAGCGCGGGCCAGTTCTGGTCGGCTGCCCAGTTGGCGAAGGTCGTCCAGCTGACCTCCGGATAGGCGCGGCGCAGTGCGGGGACGTCGACGTCGAGGCCCGTCGTGGTGAAGTACGCGAACATCGCCGCCAAGTCCTCGGAGTGGGTGCGGACGTGGTCGAGGGCGACCTCGTGGTGGGTGATCGGGCCGCCCGTGGCGGTGGTGAGGGCGGCCGCGATCTCGGCCGCGGTGCGGGTGTCGGAGGCGATGTCGATACGGCGGCCCGCGAATTCCTTCCGGTGGCCGAAGACCAGCGCGGCGAAGGCGCCGATGTCGGAGGCGGGGATCAGGGCGAAGGGCCGGTCCGCGGGCATGGGCCAGCCGAAGGCGCCCTCGCGCAGTCCGGCCAGGGTCCAGCCGGCGGTGTAGTTGTCCATGAAGGCGGCCGGGGCGATCACCGTCCAGGGCACGTCGGATGCGCGCAGGTGCCGCTCGATCTCGTACTTGCTGTCGTAGTGCGGGATGCCGGTGCCGCGGTCGGCGTGGGCGGCGGAGGTGAGGACGACGTGCCCGAGGCGGGCGGCCGCGGCAGCGTCGATGAGGGTTGTGCCCTGCCGGACCTCGGTTGCCGTGTCGGTGCCGAAGGGGGTCGTGACCGCGAAGAGTGCGTCCGCTCCGGTCAGGGCCGCGTCGAGGGAGGCGCGGTCGTCGAAGTCGGCGTGGCGGATCTCGGCGCCGAGGGCGCGCAGGGCGTCGGCGGCAGCCGAGTCGGGGCGGCGCGTCAGGGCGCGGACGCGGTGGCCGGCGGCCCGGAGAGTACGGGCGGTGGCTCCGCCCTGGGCGCCGGTGGCGCCGGTGACGGCGACGGTGAGCATGGGTGTCCCCCGGTGGGTGCATAGGATGAATGATGACTGCGTGACGCATTAACTGCGGCACGCAGGAGAGACGGTAGCGCGAGTTTCACTGCGTCGCGCAGTGATTTTTGGAGGCGAGTCCATGACCGACCCGCACCGGGCCCGGCTGTACGAGGAGCTGGCGACGGAATCGCGCCGCTACCACGCGGCGTTCGTGCTGTTCAACCAGGCTGTCGCCGATCACCTCGGCCTGCACCCCACCGACGTTCAGGCCCTGAGCCTGCTGACCGTCGAGCCCGAGCCGCTCACCGTCCGGCAGATCGCCGACATGACCGGTCTCACCACGGGCTCGGCCACCCGGCTGGTGGACCGGCTCGAACGCGGCGGCTATGTGGCCCGTACGCCGGACGTGCGGGACCGCCGCCGGGTGCTGGTCACCCCGGTGCCGGAGCGCCTCGCGCGCGTCACCGCGGTCTGGGACGAGCTGGGCCGCACCTGGCAGACGCTGCTCGACGAGCACAGCGAGGACGAACTGAAGGCGATCACCCGCCATATGCGCCGCGCGAACGACCTGAGCCGCACCCAGATCCAGCGTCTTCGCACCCTGCCGAAGCCGGACTGAGCCGCGCGGCCCCCCGCTCAGCCGGCCTGTGTCTCGAACGTCTCCGGCGGCAGTGCCGGTGCGCCCGGCAGTCGTACCGTCGCCACCGTGCCGCCGCCGTCCGCGCGGGACAGGGTGATCTCGCCGCCCGCCTGCTGGATCGTACGGGCCACGATGGACAGGCCGAGACCGGAGCCCGGCAGGGCGCGGGCGCTGGGGGAGCGCCAGAAGCGGTCGAAGACGTGCGGGAGTTCGTCCTCGGGGACGCCGGGGCCGTGGTCGCGGACGGTCAGGATGCCCTCGGTGAGTCGCACCTCGACCGTGCCACTGCCCGGGCTGAACTTCACCGCGTTGTCGAGGACGTTGACGACCGCCCGCTCCAGCGCGGTCGGCTCCGCCCGGACGTACCAGGGCTCCAGGTCCGCCGTGATCGTCAGCTCCGGGCCGCGAAGGCGGGCGCGGCGCAGAGCCGCCTCGACCGTGTCCTGGAACGACACCACCTGGACGCGCTCGCCCTGCTGCCCCTCCGAGCGGGACAGCTCCTGCAAGTCGCCGATCAGCGAGGCCAGTTCGGTCATCTGGGCCTTCACCGAGGCGAGCAGGGCCTTGCGGTCCTCCGGCGGGAGCGGCCGGCCCGTCTCCTCGCTGCGGGTGAGGAGTTCGATGTTCGTCCGCAACGACGTCAGGGGCGTCCGCAGCTCATGGCCGGCGTCGGCGATCAGCTGCTGCTGGAGATCGCGGGAGCTGGCCAGGGCGGTGGTCATCGAGTTGAAGGAACGGGAGAGGCGGGCGATCTCGTCGTCGCTGTCGTCCTCCACCGGGATCCGGACGGCCAGGTCCTCGGTCCGGGCCACGTGCTCCACGGCCTCGGTCAGTCTGTCGACGGGGCGCAGGCCCGCACGGGCGACGGCGAGCCCTGCGGCACCGGCTCCTATGACGCCGATCCCGGAGACGAGGAGAAGGACGAGCGCGAGCTCGTTGAGTGTCTTCTCGGTGTTCGCGAGCGGGACGGCGGTCATCCAGGCGGCACCCGGATACGACTGGAGCCCGTTGTCCGTGGCGACCACGAGCGGCATGGTGAGCACTCGCACCGGGTTGCCGTCGGTGTCCGTGCCGTTGCGCAGAATGCCGCCCTGGCTGGTGTCGCGCCCGACGATCGCCCGGTCGGCCGAGGTGGTCCGCACCACGCCCGGGGAGCCCGTCGAGACACAGGCCGTGCCGTCCGCCTTGATCAACTGCGAGTAGATGGTGTTGCGGGCCGGCCAGCCGCCGGAGGCCTCCGTCGGCTTCTGCGGGCATGCGGCCAGCAGGTCGATCACCTGCCCGGCGTGCACGGGACGCTGCGAGGAATTCTGCAGATCCTTGTCGACCAGGTCGTACAGCTTCCCCTGCACGATGAACCAGCAGGTCACCGAGACCGCCGCCACCGCGAACGCCACCGCCGCCGCGACCAGCATCGCCAGCCGGGCCCGGATCGGCAGCGCGCGGTAGCGCCGCAGCAGCCTGCTCACTCGGCGCCGCCCTGTCGCAGGACGTACCCCACGCCCCGCACCGTGTGCACGAGCCGCGGCTCGCCGCCGGCCTCGGTCTTGCGGCGCAGGTACATGACGTAGACGTCCAGGGAGTTCGAGCTCGGCTCGAAGTCGAAGCCCCAGACCGCCTTGAGGATCTGCTCGCGGGTGAGGACCTGGCGCGGGTGCGCCATGAACATCTCCAGCAGGGTGAACTCCGTGCGGGTCAGTTCGACCTGGCGGTCGCCCCGGGTGACCTCGCGGGTCGCGAGGTCCATGCGCAGGTCGGCGAAGGTCAGTGCCTCGTCCTCCTGAGCCTGGGCCGACACCGCGGCCGCGTACGAGCTGCGGCGCAGGAGTGCGCGGATCCGGGCGAACAGTTCGTCCAGCTCGAAGGGCTTGACCAGGTAGTCGTCGGCGCCCGCGTCGAGGCCGGTGACCCGGTCGCCGACCGTGTCGCGGGCCGTGAGCATGAGGATCGGGGTGTGGTCGCCGGCCCCGCGGATGCGGCGGGCCGCCGTCAGGCCATCCATGCGGGGCATCTGGATGTCCAGGACGACCAGGTCGGGCTTGTAGGCGGTGGCCTTCTCCAGAGCGTCCGCGCCGTCGACGGCCACCTCCGTGTCGTACCCGTCGAACGCGAGGCTGCGCTGGAGCGCCTCGCGTACCGCCGGCTCGTCGTCGACGATCAGGATGCGCTGGGGGTCACGGTCGCCTTCGGCGGGACTCATCGCTCGCGATTCCTCGGGGTGCGGGTGGGTGGGATGGGCGGGGGCGCGGGTGGTGTGGGATGGGCGGGTGCCTCTCAGCCTGCCACGATCGGCGGGCCGGGAGGCACATCGTCGGGCTCGGGCCCGGCACACCGCCGGTGTCAGGCCCGGACCGCGGTCAGGCGGTTCAGGGGCACCTTGCGGCGGTGCGTGCGGACGGGGCCGGTGCGCAGGCCCATCAGCTCGGGGAACTGTGTCACGACCAGCTCGGGTGCGCGGGGCGCCGGCTTGGGCGCGCGGGGTGCCGGCCGGGGTGCGCGGGAGGACGGCTCGGGCTCGCGGGGTGCCGGGATGGGCGCGTGCAGGGTCTGGGAGACCGAGAGGGCCAGGATGATGTCGGCGGGGCCGCGGACGGCGATCTGGTGCGAAACCTTGGTGATCATGACGTACTCCCTGCTGGACGTGCCCCCCGGTGGCTGAGGGTGGAGCGTTAGCTGTTGTTGCCCGCCCGGAGCTTGGCCAGGTCGGACTTGACGGTGTTGACGGGGATCGCGAAGCCGAGGCCGATGCTGCCCGCGTCCGAGGACGACGAGGACTGCTGACTCGACGAGTACATCGCGGAGTTGATGCCGATGACGTTGCCGCCCGCGTCGATCAGCGCGCCGCCGGAGTTGCCGGGGTTGAGGGACGCGTCGGTCTGGATCGCCTTGTACGTCGTCGTCGACGAACCCGTGTCGCCGTTGAAGTGACGGCCGCCGAACTGGAACGGCCAGTTGCCGTCGCCGCCCTGGTTCTGGCCCTGGTTCTCATCGGTGGAGACCGTCACGTCCCGGTTGAGGGCGGAGACGATACCGCTGGTGACGGTGCCGGTCAGGCCCTCGGGGGAGCCGATCGCGACGACCGAGTCGCCGACCTGGACGCTCGACGAGTTGCCGAGGGACGCGGGCTTCAGACCGGAGGCGCCCTGCAGCTTGATCAGCGCGAGGTCCTTGGAACTGTCGGTGCCGACGACCTGGGCGGTGTAGCTCTTGCCGTCGCTGGTGCGCACCTTGATGGACTGCGCGCCGGAGATGACGTGGTTGTTGGTGACGATCTCGCCGCCCGAGGTGATGATCACGCCGGAGCCGGTGGACGAGCCGTTGCTGAGGGTGGCCTGGATCTCGACCACGCTCGGGCTGACCGCGGCCGCGATCGCGGCGACGTCGCCCTTCTTGCTGGAGGGCACCACATGGGTGCTCGGGCCGGCGGCGGCGACCGTGTCCTTGCCGGTCAGCTCCTGGAAGGCGTACGCCGTGCCGCCGCCGACCGCCGCCGCGACGATCGCGACGGCCGCGAGGAGGGCGACCGGACCCCGGTTGCGCTCGCGCTTATGGGGAGCGGGATCCGTGGCCGGCTGGTACGGCGGCGGGGGCGGCCACTCGGGGTTCGCGGGAGCGGAGTAGCTGTGCTGCTGCTGGGTGTACGCACCCTGGCTCTCGGTCATGACAAGTAGCCTCCCCGGTGACCATGAGAGCTTCCTGAGTGCTGGCTGAGAAGCCCGGCAGAACCTCGTTTGCCCGATATAAAGACGGACCGGGGCTGCTCAGGGAAGCCTCTCAGACGAGTCTCACGAAAACACCCCAGGGGCGCGGGGAACCGCGCGACCGGCCACCGACGGCCGTAAGCCGCACGACGGGCCGGACCAGCGGAGCCACGGCCGGACCAGCGGAGCCACGGCCGGACCAGCGGAGCTACGGCCGGACCAGCGGAGCTACTGGCAGCCGCAGGACGTCCGCACCACCAGCCGGGACGGGAACGTCTTCAGCCGCTCCCGGCGCGACCCCGCGACCCGCAGCCCGTCGTCCAGGACCAGGTCGACCGCCGCCCGGGCCATCGCCGAGCGGTCCGAGGCGACCGTGGTCAGCGGCGGGTCGGCGAGCGCCGCCTCCTTGATGTCGTCGAAGCCGGCCACCCCCAGCTCGCCGGGCACGTCGATGCGCAGCTCGCGCGCGGCCCGCAGCAGGCCGATCGCCTGGTCGTCGGTGGAGCAGAAGACCGCCGGCGGGCGGTGCGGCCCGGAGAGGACGTCGAGGGCGACGCGATAGGCGTCGTAGCGGTTGTACGGCGCCTCGAACAGCCGGCCCTCGGTGGACAGCCCCGCCTCGGCCATGGCCCGCTTCCAGCCCTCGACGTGGTCGGAGACCGGGTCGCCGACGGCCGGTGTCTCCGCCGTACCGCCCATACAGGCGACGTACTCGTAGCCGTGCTCCAGCAGATGGCGTACGGCGAGCTGGGCGCCGCCCAGGTCGTCCGTGACGACGGCGACATCGTCGATGGCCTCGGGCCGCTCGTGCAGCAGGACCACCCGGGCGTCCCAGGCGTCGATCTCGGCGGCGGCCAGATCGTTCAGGGCGTGCGAGACGAGGATGAGCCCGGAGACGCGCATGCCCAGGAAGGCGCGCAGATAGTGGACCTCGCGTTCACCGATGTAATCGGTGTTGCCGACCAGGACCATCTTCCCGCGCTCGGAGGCGGCCTGCTCGACCGCGTGCGCCATCTCGCCGAAGAAGGGCTGGCGGGCGTCGGGGATGATCAGGCCTATGAGGTCGGTGCGGCGCGAGGCCATCGCCTGGGCGACCCGGTCGGGGCGGTACCCCAGCTCCTTGATCGCGGCGAGGACACGCTCGCGCGTGGCCGGGGCGACCGGCCGGGGTCCGTTGTTGATGACATAGCTGACAACGGCGGTCGAAGTTCCCGCCAGCCGCGCCACATCATCCCGAGTCACCTTGGCCACGCGCGGAGTCTACGCGGATGGACCCGCTCTGGGCAGGGCGTATCAGTGCTTGGATGTGCGGAAGCAATGCCCCGCCCGAGCCCGTTCCATGCATGCGCTAGACGTCTGCGTGGATCTCCTCGCCGCTCGGCACGGCGGAGGCGTCCGCATCTTCCGCCTTTGCCCGGTCCGCCCTGGCCCTGGCCTCCTCGCCGGACCGGCCGGTCTTGTCGCCGGACCGGTCGGACCGGTCGGCCTTCTCGGGCGTAACGAATCGATAACCGACGTTCCGTACGGTGCCGATCAGCGACTCGTGCTCAGGGCCGAGCTTGGCGCGCAGCCGCCGTACGTGCACGTCGACCGTCCGGGTGCCGCCGAAGTAGTCGTAGCCCCACACCTCCTGCAGCAGCTGGGCGCGGGTGAAGACCCGGCCCGGGTGCTGGGCGAGGTACTTCAGCAGCTCGAACTCCTTGAAGGTCAGGTCGAGGACCCGCCCCTTGAGTTTCGCGCTGTACGTCGCCTCGTCCACGGACAGGTCGCCGTTGCGGATCTCCATCGGGGAGTCGTCGTTGACGATCTGCTGCCGGCCCATGGCCAGCCGCAGCCGCGCCTCCACCTCCGCGGGGCCGGCGGTGTCGAGGAGCACGTCGTCGATGCCCCAGTCGGCGGTGACGGCGGCGAGGCCGCCCTCGGTGACGACGAGGATCAGCGGACAGCCGGGGCCGGTGGAGCGCAGCAGCTGACACAGGCTGCGCACCTGCGGCAGGTCGCGGCGGCCGTCGACGAGGATGACGTCGGCGCCCGGGGTGTCGACCAGGGCGGGGCCCTCCGCCGGGGCGACCCGCACGTTGTGCAGAAGCAGGCCGAGGGCGGGGAGCACCTCCGTCGACGGCTGGAGGGCGTTGGTCAGGAGCAGCAGAGAACTCATACGTCTGGTTCCTCCTCGGTCCCTGCGAGGCTGTGCGGACGGGCACTGCTCTGCGATCCCGAAGGCCCCGTACACACCCACGGTCACCTGAGGTTTCCCGCTTCGTATACAACGCTTCCGAAAGCACAAAAGGACCCGGGGGCTGCGCTGCCCGAGTCCTCATGCCCAGCAGAATAGCCCACATGAGGAACCGTCCGGCAGGTCAAGTGGTGCATTCCACCGTTCGTCCGAATCCCGAGACAGGCAGACAGGCCTCTATCAGGACGTTTCTGCGCACCGCCGACGGGGTTCCGATCGATTTCGTATACGACCCGGGCACCTTCGTATACGAAACACTCCCGGACGTCGGCCGTTCCCCCTCCCGTGGCCTGGTGTTCGTCGTCGCGCACGGCTTCACCGGGGACGTGGACCGCCCGCACGTACGAAGGGTGGCGGGCGTCCTGGCCCGTTACGGCGCGGTCGTCACCTTCTCCTTCCGCGGCCACGGGCGCTCCGGAGGCCGGTCCACGGTCGGCGACAAGGAGGTCCTGGACCTCGCGGCCGCCGTCGAGTGGGCCCGCGGCCGCGGCCACGCGCGCGTGGCGACCGTCGGCTTCTCCATGGGCGGCTCGGTGGTCCTGCGCCACGCGGCCCTGCACCCCGGCACGACGGACGCGGTGGTCTCGGTCAGCGCCCCCGCCCGCTGGTACTACCGGGGCACGGCCCCCATGCGCTGGCTGCACTGGCTGGTCACCCGCCCCGAGGGCCGTCTGGTCGGCCGCTACGGCCTGCGCACCCGCATCCATCACCGCGACTGGGACCCGGTACCGCTGTCACCGGTGCAGGCGGTCCCCAGGATCGCCCCCGCTCCCCTTCTGATCGTGCACGGCGACCGCGACGGCTACTTCCCCCTCGACCACCCCCGGATGCTCGCCGAGGCGGCCGGTGACCACGGGGAACTGTGGGTGGAGCCGGGCATGGGCCACGCGGAGCACGCGGCGGACGACGCGCTGCTCGCCCGGATCGCGGACTGGACTGTGGCCCGGGCGGGCTAGCCTGACACCATCTGTTCTCTGTCTTTGAATTTCCCTTGCCGTCGATTGAGGAACGAGATGCCCCAGGTCACGGTGCGCTACTGGGCCGCCGCGAAGGCCGCGGCCCAGGTCGCCGAGGAGCCGTACGACGCGGACACGCTCGCCGACGCGCTGGCCGCCGTACGCGCGCGACACCCCGGTGAACTCACGCGCGTGCTGCAGCGATGCTCCTTCCTCATCGACGGTGACCCCGTCGGGACCCGCGCGCATGAGACGGTACGGCTGGCCGAGGGCGGCACGGTCGAGGTGCTCCCGCCGTTCGCAGGAGGGTGAGGCGATGAGCGACCAGCCGTATCAGGGCGGTCAGCCCTATCAGGGCAACCCGTACGAGGGCTACGAGGGTTACGACCCTTATCAGCAGCATCAGAATCAGCAGCAGCAATGGCCCCAGCAGGACCAGTACGCCGGACACGGGCAGCAGCAGCCCGGCTACGACCCCCAGCTCACCCAGCACTGGCAGGGGCAGACCTGGGACTCACAGACGCACGCGTCGCTGCAGACGCCCGCGCAGGCGTCGGAGACGGCGTATCTGCCGCCGCAGCAGCAGTACGAGGGGCAGTACCACCAACAGCAGCAGCCGTACGCGGGCCCGTACACATCGGCGCCCCAGCCCCAGCCGATGGCGCAGCCGCAGCCGCAGCCGATGCCGCAGTCGCGGCCTGAACGGACGGCCGCACCCGCACCGAAACCAGCACCGGCACCGGCACCGGAAGCCGTACCGGAGTCCGAGCCGGACTACGGACCCGCCACGCTCGCCGGCAACGCCCGGATCACCGATGCCCAGCGGGCGCGGCTGGAGGGCCGTTCGCCGATCATCGAGCCCGGCATGCAGCCGGCGCTGCTGACCGCGGTGCTGGGTCTGCTCCTGGCGGTGACGGCGCCGGTCGCCTCGTACGCGCTGGTCGCCCCCCTGGTGGTGCTCCAGGCGGTGACGGCGGCGGGCTGGTTCCGGCTGAACGGTATGTGGCCGGCCCGGCAGGGCATCGCGCTGGCGTTCGCGGGCGGGCTCGCCGCCGACGTGGCCGTCCTGGTCGCAGGCCGCGACAATGCGCCCGCCGCGATCCTCGGCCCCCTCGGCGTCTGGGTTCTGCTGTCCCTGGTCCTGCAGCTGCGTTCGCACGCCTCGCCGGACGAGCGGATGTACGGCCTGATGGCGACGGTTGTCTCGGCGGCGCTGTCGGTACTGGCCACCGGGTATCTGGGCGCCGACCCGCACGCGGTGTCCGTGGGCGCGGCGGCGGTGGCCGTGGCGATGGTGGCGAAGGCTCTGCCGTTGCCCGGGCCGGCCGCGATCGTGGTGTCGCTGCTGGCCGCCGCGGGTGCGGGGATCGCCGTGGGCGATGTGACGGGGCTGGGCCCGAAGGGGGCGGCCCTGGGCGTGGCGGCGGGCGTCTGCGCCCTGATCGGCCACCGGGTCGCGAGCTACGACTACCCGTCCCGTTTCGTCCACTTCACGGCTGGCGTGGCCCTGCCCCTGTCGGCGGCGGCCCCGGCGGTCTGGGTACTGGGGCGCGCCCTGGGCTAGGCGCCGCGCCCCTGGGCAGGCGAGCTGCAGCGTGCTCAAGGGGCGCGGGGAACTGCGCGACAAGCCACGATGGACCCGCACCCGGCAATGGCGAGGTACTTCCCGTGGCGAGTAGCCGAAGGGCCGTACCCCCACTGGCGTCCAACCCCAGGGGTACGGCCTTTCAGCCCGTCACTGCTGCATTCGCTCAGATGGCGATGGCGACCTCGGCAAGCCCGCCCTTCTGGGCGACAACCGTGCGATCGGCGGAGCCGCCCGGTACGAGCGCCCGCAGGGTCCACGTGCCCTCGGCCGCGTAGAACCGGAACTGACCGGTCGCCGAGGTCGGAACCTCCGCGGTGAACTCGCCGGTCGAGTCGAGCAGACGGACGTATGCCGTCACCGGCTCGCCGTCACGGGTCACCTGACCCTGGATCGTGGTCTCACCGGGCTTGATCGTCGAGGCGTCCGGACCGCCGGCCTTCGCTCCACACATGCTGTTTCTCCTGATGAAGGGGGTGTCTTACTTGCCGGCGCCGAGCTCGATCGGCACGCCGACGAGGGAGCCGTACTCGGTCCAGGAACCGTCGTAGTTCTTGACGTTCTCGACGCCGAGCAGCTCGTGCAGCACGAACCAGGTCAGGGCCGAGCGCTCACCGATGCGGCAGTAGGCGATCGTGTCCTTGGCGAGGTCCACGTCCTCCTCGGCGTAGAGGGCCTTCAGGTCCTCGTCCGACTTGAACGTGCCGTCGTCGTTGGCGTTCTTCGACCACGGGATGTTCTTCGCGCTCGGGACGTGACCCGGACGCTGCGACTGCTCCTGCGGCAGGTGCGCCGGGGCGAGCAGCTTGCCGGAGAACTCGTCGGGCGAGCGCACGTCGACCAGGTTGTACGAGCCGATCGCGGCGACGACGTCGTCACGGAAGGCACGGATGGCGGTGTTCTGCGGCTTGGCCTTGTAGGTGGTCTCGGCGCGTTCCGGGACCTCCTCGACCAGCTCGCGGGCGTCCAGTTCCCACTTCTTGCGGCCGCCGTCGAGAAGCTTGACGTTGTCGTGGCCGTAGAGCTTGAAGTACCAGTAGGCGTACGACGCGAACCAGTTGTTGTTGCCGCCGTAGAGGATCACCAGGGTGTCGTTGGCGATGCCCTTCGCCGACAGGAGCTTCTCGAAGCCGGCCTGGTCGATGAAGTCGCGGCGGACCGGGTCCTGCAGGTCCTTGGTCCAGTCGATACGGATCGCGTTCTTGATGTGGTTCTTCTCGTAGGCGGACGTGTCCTCGTCCACCTCCACGATCGCGATGTTGGGGTTGTCCAGGTTGTCCTGGACCCAGTCGGCGTCGACGAGGACGTCGCTGCGGCTCATGCTCTTTCTCCTCCGGGGCAGTTGCGGCAGGGCGTGCGAGTAGAGAGGGGGGGTGCGCGCGTACGGCGCACGGGTGCCCTTCCAGCAGGGCAGGGGGTGAGACGCGGAAGTTCGGGGACTTTCGCTCAGAAGGGGCGACAGAGCATGGCGGCAACGCGGCACAGGTCCACTGCCCGCCGCTTCGTGAGATCCGCCTGTCGCCTCATGGGCTCGATCGTAGGGACGTCCGGGCGGGCGTGTCACCGGTGTGTCATATGACGAGACGCGATCGTCCGTATAGTGGGATGAGAAAAGCGCTCGGCGGCCGTCGCGTGGCCTGCCGAGCGCTTGTTCGGGTCTCGTATCTACGCTACGGACGACATCGTCTCGCCAGTCGGACGATCCTTGTCCATGAGCGTTACTGCTACCCCGCCAGCTTGACGTCGGAACCCTTCACCGTGATCTCCACACCATTCGCCGCGGCCTGCACCTTGTCCAGCTTGATGCCGCCGGGCAGCTGGTCGACGGCCTGCTGGAAGTCGGTGATCTCACGGATGCGGCTGTCGGCGATCGCGGCGGCGCCGAGCCTGGGCAGCGAGTCGGCGTGGACCTGCACCTTGTCGTTCTCGACGGTCACCGAGCTGAGCACCGGCACCGTGTGCTTGATCCCCAGGGCGGAGATGGTGCCCTCGACCATGACCTTGATCTTGCCGTTGCCGCCGTCGGAGAGGCCGACGATCCGGGCCGTGATCCCGGGGGCGACCTCGGTCGGCTGGGACTTGGCGGTCTTCAACAGCTCGGAGTACGAGATCGTCGCGGTGCCGGTGGCGCTGTCCGCGGTGGCCGAGCTGTAGTCCCCGGAGAAGGAGACGCCCTTCATGTCGGCCTTCAGGTCGTCGATCCGGATCGTCTTCCCGTCGGTCCCGGTGGCGGCGTCGTAGTCCTTGATCCCGACCTCGACGTCGTCGAGCGATCCGCCCGCGACCTGGGTCAGGAACGGGAACCCCTTGATGTTCACATCCGGCGTCGATGCGAGCTTCTCCGTCGACTTCAGCTTGCCGGCCGCCTCCCCCTCGGCGAAGTGCACGGCGACCCGGTCCGCGATCACGAACAGCCCACCCAGGATCACGACGAGGATCAGGATTATTCGCAGGGCGCGCATGTGGTGTTTCCCCCCGGGGCGGAGACTGGTGTGGCTACGTCACGGTAACCCTGCGGGCCGGTCGGGGGCTGCGATTGTGGATCAGTTGTGACAGGGACCTCCGGACCTACCCTGGTCTTATGTACGCGCGGCGGCGGCACATCTACTTCGCCATGATGGGGACGTGCATCGGCCTCTTCGTCCTGGCCTGGGGAGTCGTACGCCTCTGGTCGGTCCCGGCGGCCGTCGCCATGTGTGTGGTGGCCATGCTCATCCCACCGGTCGCCGCGATGGTCGCGAACCGGCGGGGCCCGGAGGACCGCTGGTGGGACGACCCGTCCGGCGATCCCCAGTCCGACGAGTGGTGGGACGAACTGGACGGCAAGAAGCCCCCGCGCTCGTGACAAGGCTCAGTAGACGAGCGCCTGCGTCCCGTCCGCCAGCGCCTCCTGCACGAAGACCTGCGCCCCCGCGATCCGTACGCCCTCGATGACGTCCTTCTCGGTGATCTCCCGCCGGGCCGCGCACTGTGTGCACAGCGTGATCCGCCCGGCGGCGAGGATCGACTCGATCAGATCCGGCAGCGGGGCGGCGTGCGGCAGCTCGAACTCCGCCGCCCGCCCCGGCAGCGCGAACCAGGACGACTCCCCGGTCAGCCACAGCGAGACGTCGACACCGCTGGCCACGGCCACCGCCGCCACGGTGAAGGCCTGCGAGCAGCGCTCGGGGGCGTCCGCCCCCGCCGTCACCTTGATCACGAGCTTCTTGGTCATACGGGCAGCGTAGCCGCGGCGACGACGGTGACGATCAGCGTGGCGACACAGAGCACGGTGAGCACGCCGCTGACGACGGCTCCGTCGACCGACCGCCGCCGGCGCCGTCTCTGCCGGGCCTGCTCGGCGAAATACGGGTGAAAGGGCGGCACCGCGTATGCGGGCTGGACGAACTCCGGGTCCCGAGGCGTACGCCCCTCCGCCTGCCGCCGCTTGCACTCCTCGTACGGCAGCCCCGTCATGCCCGGTGCTCCTTCCGTTGGTGCTGGCGCAGCAGGACGTTCGCGTCGGTCTCGGCGCTGCGGTCGTACTCGGCACGGGCGGTCTCCCTGCGCCCGGCAAGCTCCGCGCAGGCAGGGCAGCCGGGGACCGGCCGGGGCGGGCGGCTGAGGTCCTCGGGGGTCGGCGGTGCGCTCGCACCGGCCGCGCGGGTGTGCTGGTTCGTCGCCCGCACCTCGGCGCTCAGTCGCTCCCGAGGTGTGGCCGGGCGGAGCGAGGCCGGGTCGGCCTGCCACTCCTGGCCGCCGCCGACGGGGCGCAGCATCGCGTACGGGCCTGACTTGTCCCGGTATTCGCCGACCTGGCTGGTCGCCGGGTCGTAGAGGACGGATCCGGGTTCGAGGGGCTCCGACTTCGTTGTCATCGGGGTCCGCTCCTTTCCGTGAACGCCTGAACGCAGCGCGAGCGTTGAACTACGCTGCGTGTTCGGATGCTTCGAGCATGGCGCATGGAAAAGGCGTTTGGGCTGTTGAGAGGCCCAAGTTCAACGCTGGGCCCGCCAAATTCAACAAATTCAACAGGAGCGCGATGCCACAGCGGTTGGTGATCACGGGACGGAGCCAGGAGCCAAGGGGGCGGTTCGTCGAGGAGTTACGGCGTCTGAGGACCGAGCGGGGTTTGAGCCTGCGGGACCTCGCGAAGGAAGTGGGCTGGGACGCGTCCCTGTTCAGCAAGATGGAGAGCGGGCGAACGCTTGGCGGGCCCGAGGTCGTACAGGCGCTGGATCAGTTCTACGGGACGCCGGGATTGCTGGTGACGCTGTGGGAGCTGGCGGTGGCGGATCCGACGCAGTTCAGGGAGCAGTACCGGCGCTACATGCTGCTGGAGGCGGAGGCCATCAGCCTGTGGCACTACGCCGTGAGCGCACCGCCGGGCCTGCTCCAGACGGCCGGGTACGCACACGAGGCGCTTGCCGTGGGTTGGATCAAGGGCCCTGAACTGGAGCAGCAGGTCGAAGCACGCCTAGGGCGACGACAGTTGCTGGACGGTGACGATCCACCGCTGTTCCGCGTCATCCTCTCCGAGGCCGTGCTGCGTACTTCGCTGCGCGACGAGAGGGCGTGGCGGGGTCAGTTGGAGCACCTGGCGGAGTCCGCCGAGCGCCAGAACATCACCCTCCAGGTGCTGCCGTTCAGCGCTGGCCCCCACGGCTTGATGAACACCGCCGTGATGTTCCTGCGGCTGCCGGGCGGTCGGACGGTCGCCTATTCCGAGAACGACCTGCGTGGTGAACTCATCGAAGAAGACACCTCAGTTGAGCTGCTACAGCGTAGGTACGATGCGATGCGTGACCTGGCGCTGTCACCGGCCGAGTCGCGGAAGTTCATCCTGCGGATGTTGGAGGAAGTGCCGTGCGAGCCATCGACCTGAGCGGCGTGACCTGGCGCAAGAGCAGCTACAGCAACACGAGCGGGGGCGAGTGCATCGAAGTCTCCGACGACTTCCTGAGCGTCGCAGACTGGCGCAAGAGCAGCTACAGCAACCCGGACGGCGGCGAGTGCGTCGAGGTCGCCGACAACCTCCCCCTCGTCCCCGTCCGTGACAGCAAGGACACCACCCGCACCCCCCTGCTGATCGGCGCGGGCGCCTGGGCGGACTTTGTCGAGGGAGTCAAGCGGGGGTGACCAGGGGCTCAGCCGAAGAGTCTGGCATTCAGCGGGGTGCCCACCAGGTCTTTGACGTCTGACAGGGCCGCAGAACGATGGGTGCCGGGATCGGGGGCGTGTTCCACGTAGCCGGTGTTCCGGGCGTGGGCAGTAGTCGACGTGACCGCCAGCAAGAGACAGGCAGCTACACCCGTCGCCATCGTTCGCAGCACCTTGAGCATGCTCTTCTCTCCGATCTCAGGTCGAACCTGGATCAAGGTTCGGTGCCGCCCGAACCCGGGGCGAGCCAGGCGGGCCGAATGGCGGTGCGGCCCCGATGCGGGCGGCCGGGACCCTGGTCGGCCCACCTCATCAGGAGGCCCCATCCCCGGCCGCGTAAGCTGGGCCCCGGCTCTGTCGTATGCCCGCCCTCGCTCAAGGAGCACCCGTGGAAGCATTCTTCGAAACCCTGCTGGTCCTGGTCTGCGTCGGCGTGCTCGCCTTCGCCGGGCTGACCGTGAAGAAGCTGTACCAGGGCCAGCGCTGACCCACGCCAAGGAAAGATCCAGGAAGCTTCCCCTCATGATCGAGATCCCGTCCGACCTGCACAAGGACCTCGTCCCGCTCGCCTTCTTGCTCGGCAACTGGGCCGGTGCGGGCGTGCACGACTTCCCCGGCTCGGAGAAGTGCAACTTCGGGCAGGAGGTCAGCTTCACCCATGACGGCCGGGACTTCCTGGAGTACCACTCGCACACCTGGGTGCTGGACCAGGACGGCAACAAGGTCCGCGCGCTGGAGTCGGAATCCGGCTTCTGGCGGATCGACGCCGACCGCAAGGTCGAGGTGACGATGACCCGCGACGACGGTGTCATCGAGATCTGGTACGGCGAGATGGCCGACAAGAAGCCGCAGATCGACCTGGTCACGGACGCCGTCGCCCGGACGGCCGTCTCGCAGCCGTACAGCGGTGGCAAGCGGCTCTACGGGTATGTGAAGAGCGACCTGATGTGGGTCGGCGAGAAGCAGACGCCCGACGTCGAGCTGCGCCCCTACATGTCGGCCCACCTGAAGAAGGTTGTCACCCCGGAGGACGTCGAGCGCTGGGCCAAGGCCCTGCCCGACGACATGCCGGACGACGGCATCGCGTTCTTCAAGTAGTTCTAGACTCGTCGGTGTGGTGAGCACCGACTGGAAGAGCGACCTCAGGCAGCGCGGCTACCGGCTGACTCCGCAGCGCCAGCTTGTCCTCGAAGCCGTGGACACCCTTGAGCACGCGACCCCCGACGACATCCTCGTGGAGGTGCGGAAGACGGCGTCGGGGGTCAACATCTCCACGGTCTACCGGACCCTGGAGCTGCTGGAGGAGCTGGGCCTGGTCAGCCACGCCCACCTCGGGCACGGTGCGCCGACCTACCACCTCGCCGACCGCCACCACCATCTGCACCTGGTGTGCCGTGACTGCGAGAACGTGATCGAGGCCGATGTGGCGGTCGCCGCCGAGTTCACGGCGAAGCTCCGCGCGCAGTTCGGCTTCGACACCGACATGAAGCACTTCGCGATCTTCGGCCGGTGCGAGGACTGCTCGTTGAAGCTGAAGAGTTCAACTACCGCGTCGTAGGGTGGCCCGTATGAAGAGCCCTCTGCTGTCCCTGCCCGGCGCCGTCCCCGCCGAGGGTGTGGACGAAGGTGTCGCCGCCCACTACGGCGACCTGTTCCGCGAGCAGCGCGCCCTCGCCGACGGCACCGGTTTCGTCGACCTCTCCCACCGGGGAGTCGTCACCGTCTCCGGCGAGGACCGGCTGAGCTGGCTGCATCTGCTGCTCACCCAGCACGTGAGCGAGCTGCCGCCCGGCGAGGCCACCGAGGCGCTGATCCTGTCCGCGCACGGGCACATCGAGCACGCGCTGTACCTGGTGGACGACGGTACGACCGTCTGGGCGCACGTGGAGCCCGGTACGCAGGACGCGCTGATCGCGTACCTGGAGTCGATGAAGTTCTTCTACCGGGTGGAGGTCGCCGACCGGACCGCCGACTTCGGCGTCGTCCATCTGCCGGCCGGGTCGATCGCCGAGGTACCCGAGGGCGTCGTGGTCCGCGAGACGGCGTACGGCCGTGATCTGTTCCTGCCGCGCGAGGACCTGGAGTCCTTCGCGGCCACGCACGGTCCGGCCGCGGGTCTCCTCGCCTACGAGGCGCTCCGCGTCGAGCACCACCGGCCCCGGCTCGGCTTCGAGACCGACCACCGGACCATCCCGCACGAGCTGGGCTGGATCGATACGGCGGTGCATCTGCAGAAGGGCTGCTACCGGGGTCAGGAGACGGTCGCCCGCGTCCAGAACCTGGGCAAGCCCCCGCGCCGGCTGGTCTTCCTCCACCTGGACGGCAGCGACGTCCACCTCCCGGTACCGGGCACGGAGCTCCGCGTCGCGGACGAGGGCCCCGAGGGCCGCAAGATCGGTTTCGTGACGACCTCGGTACGGCATCACGAGCTCGGGCCGGTGGCTCTGGCCTTGGTGAAGCGGAACGTGCCGCTCCATGCGCGGCTCCTGGCCGGAGAGACAGCGGCTGCGCAGGAGGTCGTGGTCGAGCCGTAGCTCCGCGAGGCGGTGCCCCTTGGGGATAAGTGCAGCCGAACGTACGCCTAGATCTCCAGCAGCACCGTGAACGGGCCGTCGTTCGTCAGCGACACCCGCATCTGCGCACCGAAGCGGCCCGTAGCCACCGTCGCGCCGAGTGACCGCAGCTGAGCCACCACCTCGTCCACCAGTGGCTCGGCCACATCACCCGGAGCCGCCGCGTTCCATGTCGGCCTCCGGCCCTTGCGCGCGTCCCCGTACAGGGTGAACTGGCTGATCACCAGCAGGGGGGCGTCGATGTCGCTGCACGACTTCTCGTCCTGCAGCATGCGGATCGACCAGAGCTTGCGGGCCAGCTGTGCCGCCTTCTCCTTGGTGTCCTCGTGGGTCACGCCGACGAGCACGCACAGCCCCTCGCCCTCGATCGCGCCGACCGTCTCACCGTCCACGACGACACTCGCGCCGTCCACTCTCTGCACCACCGCACGCATGCGGACCATGATGCCGGGTCCCCGGCACGCGGATACAGGGGGTCCAATATAGATCTCTAACCCCCCATCTGGGGCTGTTCGGGGGCACTCGGTCACATAGCGGCCAGTTGGGGTGGCACGATGCTTCCACACGCCGGTCGAGGGGACGGTCAGAAGCACATGAGCACACCGAGTACCAGCGGGTGGCTGGGGGCGCAGGGGACGTACCGGGCGCCTGTCCAGCGCGCCGACACTCCGGCGGGCGCGACGCTGCCCGCGCCGCCTGCCGAGCCCGAGTCCGACCCGGCCTCGCTGAGTCCGCCGGTGCCGCCGGCCGAGTCCGACCCGGCCCTGCTGAGCCTGCCCGCGCAGCCGCCGGAGCCGGATCTGGCCCTGCTGAGCCTGCCCGAGCTGCGCACCCTGCGCCGCGACGCCCAGCGCGACGAGGCGGACCTCAGCTATGTGCGGCGGCTGCTGCAGGGCCGGATCGACATCCTGCGCGCGGAGCTGTGCCGGCGCGGCCGGGCCTCCCTGCCGGCGCCCGCGGACGGTTCCGTGGTCGACCGGCTCCCGGAGATCCTCAAGGACGCCCCGGCCCGGCACCGCTCCTCGGCCCGTCATGTCACGCTCGGCACCCCGCACAACGAGGAGTACCGCCGGCTGGCCACCGAGATGCTCGCCGAGGTCGAGCTGAGCGATCTTCAGGCGCGTACGGATCTCGAACTGACCAGCGCGATGGGGCGGTTGGTCCGGTACGAGCAGGAGGTCTCCCGGCGCCGCCAGCATCTGCAGCGCACGGCCGACGACTCCAGCGCAGAGATCGCCCGCCGCTACCGGGTGGGCGAGGCCCAGGTGGACGACCTGCTGATCTGAGGGCGGAAATCCGGGGGACAGACGGTCGGTCGTCCGCCTAGCGTGGGCGCATGAGCGACGTCCGGATCGTCACCGAGGCCGAATTCGAGGCCTGGCTGCTCGCGCTGAAGACCGGATTTCTGCGGGAACCGGTGGTCACCCGGGAGCAGTTGGAGGCCCGCAGGCGGCAGTTCGTACCGGGGCGGCTGCTCGGCGCGTTCGACGGCGGCCGGTGCGTGGCCACGTTCCGCTCCTTCGCGCAGGAACTGACCGCGGTCGGCGGTGCGCCCGTGCCCGCGGACGCGATCTCGAACGTCACCGTCAGCCCCACCCACCGCCGCCGCGGTCTGCTCACCCACATGATGAACCAGGACCTCGCGGCGGCGAAGGAGCGCGGTGACGTGGTCGCGACGCTGATCGCCGCCGAGTACCCGATCTATGGCCGCTACGGCTTCGGTCCGGCCACCTGGACGACGGAGTGGACCGTCGAGGTGCTCCGGACGGGCCTGGATCCGCGCTGGTCCGGTCCCGATGACGGCGGCCGGATCGACCTGGTGGACGGCGAGGACGTCCGTAAGCTCGGACCCGAGCTGTACGAGCGGTTCCGCCGGGCTCAGCCCGGCGCGGTCAGCCGGGACGAGCTGTGGTGGCAGATGAACACCGGGGCCGTGCGATACGGGTCGTGGACCGAGCCGTTCTACGCTGTCCACCGTGCGGCCTCCGGCGAGGTCGAGGGCCTGGTGGCGTACGAGTCGGACGAGACCTGGACCGCCGCCAAGCAGCCGGACCAGACCGCGAGCGTCTTCGGACTGATCGCCGCGAATCCCGCGGCCGAGCGCGCCCTGTGGCACTACCTGTGCTCGATCGACTGGATCACGAAGGTCAAGAGCGGTCGGCGCGGTCCCGACGACCTGCTCCCCCTCTGCCTCCCCGACCCGCGCGCCGCCCGGATCACCGAGCAGGGGGACTGGCTGTGGGTGCGGATCCTGGACGTCGTACGGGCCCTGGAGGCGCGGACGTACGACGGGACGGGGACGCTGGTCCTGGACGTCGTGGACGACGGCGGGCTGGCCGGGGGGCGGTTCCGGCTGGAGGCCTCGCCCGAGGGGGCGTCCTGTGTGCCGGCTTCGGCGGAAAGCGCCGATCTCACCCTGGGCATAGGGGAGTTGGCGTCCATCTGGCTCGGTGGGGAGTCGCCGGTGCGGCTCGCGGCGCTCGGCCGGATTCGGGCAGAGCGAGAGGGCGCCGCCCGGCAGGCCGACGCCCTGTTCCGCTCGTCCGGGCGCCCGTGGTGCCCGGACATCTTCTGAAGCCCCTTCCTCCGGCGACGCGTTGACTGCTCATCCGTAGCGTGCTGTTCAGTTGTGGCTGTGCTGTGCCGTGTTCAGTTGTGGCTGTGCCATGTCGTGTTCAGTTGTGTCTGTGCGCTTCGGTGGCCGTCCCCTATCCGGACTCCCGGCTCCCCTCCGGAAGGGAGCCCGGCCGACCAACCACTGGGAAGCTTGACCATGTTGTACAAGTTGGTAGCCAACTTCACTGTACTTATCTCCGTTGGGAAGCGACTCATAACCAGCTGTCGGTGAACTGCCGGAACTTGGCGGGAAGTTGTAGTGTTTGTCTGTGGACCCGGAGCACGCCTCCGTCGGTGGACGGACGAGGCCACGGCAGCCTCACGCATCTCCTCGCGACATCGCCGACGCCCTGCGCGGCCGGATCAGGTCCGGTGTGCTGCGGGCGGGCCAGCGCATGCCCACGCAGGCCGAGCTGGCCGAGGAGTTCGGCGTGGAGCGCGGGGTCGTACGGCAGGCGTTGCGCATCCTGCAGACGGAGCAACTGCTCACCAACGTGTCCAAAGGCAGCCCGGCCACCGTGGCGCCGGTGCCCGCACCGATGCGGCTGCCGGCCGGTCCGGCGGCCCCGCCGCAGCCCACGATGGTCGGCCTCGCGCCCCGTATAGCGAAGGCCTTCGCCGCCCCTCACGTGCGGATCGACGCGCTCTGCCTGACCTCGGTCTCGCTCACGATGGCCGTCGGTGAGCCGCTCCGGCAGATCCACGCGGGACGGCTGAAACCGGCCAAGATCGACGTCCGCGTGCTGCTGCCCAGCCGGGACATCGACCTCGCCTTCCCGGCCCCGGTGGCCGACGACGGCGGTCTGCTGCACCGGCGCTGGCTGGCCCAGCGCAACGCCCAGGGCATGGTGCTGCGGCAGAATCTGCTGGCTCTGTGCGCCACGCACGGCGTCGACGTACACGTCTCCTTCCGCGCCCTGCCCTTCACCCCGCCGGTCAAGCTGTATCTGCTCAACGGCTCGGAGGCGCTGTTCGCGTACTACACGCTGCTGCGCCGCGAGCGGGAGATCGAGCACGAGCATCTGGAGCTGTACGACGCCGACGGCACGCGCTCGATGCTGTTCGCCTTCGAGCGGCGGGCCGGTCAGCGGGACGCCGCGTTCGTGGAGCAGTCGCGGCTGTGGTTCGACGCGCTGTGGGAGACGATCAGTTCGGAACTGGTGCTCAGCTCATAGCACGGGCCCCGCCAGGAGCACGGCGAGCAGGACGGCTCCGGCGGAGGCGGTCCTCTGGCTCCTGGTCTTGATGCCGATTGAGAGCAGGAACATGCCAACGCCGCCGGCGGCACCGTACTTCCACTGGACGAGTTGCTCGACGACGAAAGCAAGAGCGGGCACGGCGATTCCCCCTTCCGAAGATTGACCAACTTGCTAAAGTTGGCAACCAACTTCACTTAAGTTGTCCCCACTTGGTCTCATCCCATAAACAACTTCCGGGCAACTCCCCTTAGATGGATCAGAGTTGTAGCGTTTGGTCGTGACTCAGGAGCATGTGGCAGTGAACGGCAGCAGAAGGCTCACGCCGCAGGAGATCGCCGAGACCCTGCGCGAACGCATCCGCAGCGGCGCACTGCGGCCCGGCGAGCGGCTGCCGACCCAGGCCGAGCTGGCCGAGGAGTTCGCGGTCGAGCGGGGCGCCGTACGCCAGGCGCTGCGCGTGCTCCAGGAGGACGGGCTGCTCAGCAATGTCAGCAAGGGCAGCCCGCCCCGGGTCGCCGAGCCGCAGCCCGCCCGGGACGAACCGCAGCCGACCATGGTGGCCCTCGCCCCCCGGCTGACCGAGGCCTTCGCCGCCCGGCATGTGCGCATCGACGCCGTCTGCCTGACCGCGCAGAGCCTGATCCCCGCGCTCGGCGAGGCGCTGCGCCTGGTCCACGAGGGCCGGCTGCGCCCCGAGCGGATCGACGCCCGCATCCTGCTGCCGTCCCGCGACATCAACCTCGCCTTCCCGGTGTCGGTCGACGCCGGCAGCGCGGAGGACGACGCCGTCCACCAGCGCTGGCTGGCCATGCGCAACGCCCAGGGCCAGGTGCTGCAGTACAACCTCCAGGCGCTGCGCGGCACCCACGGCATCGACGTCCAGGTCACCTTCCGGGCGCTGCCGTTCACCCCGCCGGTCAAGCTGTATCTGCTCAACGGCGTCGAGGCGCTCTTCGCGCACTACATGGTCACGCGCCGCGCCGAGCCCACCGACCGCGGGACGCTGGAGATGTACGACACCCTCGGCTCCGAGTCGCTGCTGTTCTCCTTCGAGCAGCGGGCCGGGCAGCGGGACGCGGCGTTCGTGGAGCAATCGCAGAAGTGGTTCGACGCCCTCTGGGAAACCATCACGACGGACCTGACACTCTCCTAGTGACTTCTGATGCGACGGCGCAGACCGAATCGAGTGCGAACGAGATCGAGAAGCTACGGGATTTGATCGAACCTGCCCGGGTGATCCTGTGGGACTTCGACGGACCGATCTGCCGTCTGTTCGCGCGGCACAAGGCGGAACGGGTCGCCGCCGGGCTGGTGGACTGGCTGGCCGGGCACGGGCTGCACAACCTGCTCAGCGAGTCCGAACGCGAGCTGCTGGACCCGCATGTGGTGCTGCGCGCCGTCGACCTCCGCCACCCCGGCAGCGACCTCGTGACCGAGCTGGAGGAACGTCTCACCCAGGAGGAACTGCGGGCCGCCGGCTCCGCGTTGCCGACCCCCTACGCCGACCCGCTGATCCGTACCTGGACCGCGGTCGGCGCCCGGCTGGCCATCACCACCAACAACTCCCCGAAGGTGGTCCGCGCCTACCTGGACGGCCGCGGCCTCAGCTCCTGCTTCGCCTCGCACATATACGGCCGCACGGCCGACCTGCACCTCCTCAAGCCCAACCCGCACTGTCTCAACCGGGCCCTCACCGCGATGGGCTGCGCCCCCTCGGCGGCCCTGATGATCGGCGACTCCGGCTCCGACCTCGCCGCGGCGAACAACGCCGGTGTTCCGTTTCTCGGCTACGCGCGTAACGAACGCAAGGGCAAGCTCCTGCGGGACGCCGGAGCCGGGTGCGTGCTCGCGTCCCTGGAGCCGCTGCTGCGGACACTGCGTGGCTGAGGCGGGTGAGGTGGCTGAGTTGATGAGGCGCGGCTTGGGGGCGGGTGAGGCTGTGAGGCTGGTGAGGTGGGGGGAGGCTGGTGAGCGAGGCGGGTGTGAGGCGGCTAGAGCGGATGAGGCGGCTGGGGCGGTTGAGCGCGGTTGAGCCCGGGCTCGGCCGGTGTGGGACGGCAGCCGGTATGGGGCGGCAGCGGTCGGCATGGGAGCGGTCGGCATGGGAGCGGTCGGCATGGGATAGCATCCGGCCCAACCGTCTGAGCGACCGCTCG
This sequence comes from Streptomyces roseochromogenus subsp. oscitans DS 12.976, assembly GCF_000497445.1. Taxonomy (NCBI): domain Bacteria; kingdom Bacillati; phylum Actinomycetota; class Actinomycetes; order Kitasatosporales; family Streptomycetaceae; genus Streptomyces; species Streptomyces roseochromogenus. Next base: position 5,071,486 of record NZ_CM002285.1, read on the forward strand.
GGTCTCCGCGTCGGGCCGGCGCACGAGCCGGCCTCTGCCGGCTTGGCGTAGACGAGTGGCAGACCACCCGTTGGGCTGCTCGTCCGGCCTCACATCGTGTCGTCCGTCATACGGGGAGATAGCGTTTCCCCGACCTGACCCGACCCGTCTCGTCCCCCTCCCGCGCAGCGCGATCGACCCCCGGAGCGGCCTGTGGGCGCACCATCCGTCCCCCGCGACACGGCCGGGGCGCGTACCGCTCGGGCGCTGCCCGACGCCGTCTGCCGGGCGTTCCTGGCGGAGGCCGCCGCGCGAGGGCGTACCAGCGGCGGTTTCCACCACCGGAACCATGTGCTGCCGCTCACCGAGCCCATGGCCCGGCTGCTCGGCCGGGAGCCCGGCACCGTCGTGACCGTGCGGCTGCGGCGCGCCGACGCCCTGCCGGTGGTGATCCGGACCTGGCGGAGCGAGGCGGACATCCTGCGAGCCGTCAGGGGTGTGCTGCCCGACGTGCCCGAGTGCCTGGCCGAGGGAGCCGGCTTCGCCATCCACAGCCATGTGGACGGCGTACCGCTCTCCAGCGTCTGCCGGCCCGGCAAACCGGTCGACGGCCCGCTGATCGGGGCGCTCGCGGACCTGCTCGCCCGGACGGCCCAGGTGCGCGGCGCCGCGCTGCCGCCCCTGCCGTCCCCATGGCCCCGCAACCACACCGACAGCCAGGGCTTTCTGCGGACCCTGGCCCGTCTGGCGGACGCGCAGATCCGTCAGCCCAACTGGCGCCGTTTCGGGGGCCTGTTCGCCGCTCTCGGCATCCCCGAGGACGCACTGGCCCGGCTGGCCGAGCGCATCCCCGCCATGTCCCGCCGCCCCTACAGCCTGCTCCACGCCGACCTGCATCGCGACAACGTGATCATGCCGTACGGCGATGACGCGCCCCCGGTCTGCGTGGACTGGGAACTGGCCAGCTACGGCGACCCGCTGCACGACCTCGCCGTCCACCTGGTCCGGATGCGCTACCCGGACCACCAGTGGGACGAGGTCGTCGCGGCGTGGGTGCGCGCGATGGGCGCGGTGCGGCCCGCCGCGGTGGGCGGCGTGGGCCGGGATCTGCGCCACTACGTCGCCTTCGAACGGGCCCAGTCCGTGTACCCCGACGTGATGCGGGCCGCGCGGTCGCTGGAGGAGTCCTTCGACCAGAACAGCCTGGACAAGGCGACGGCCAGGGTGCACCGGGCTGCGCTGGCGGCGGCGGAGCCGCTGCGGCTGGGCCGGGTGCCGGGACGGGAGGAGATCGAGCGGATCCTGTTCCGCTGGCGGGCTTC
>NZ_CM002285.1:5073677-5078431 GCF_000497445.1 Streptomyces roseochromogenus subsp. oscitans DS 12.976
CCCGCCCACGGCGGGGCGTGCCGGCCGCCGGTCGCCCTGGCCATCGACTGGACGCCGGACCGGCGCGTGCCGGAACACCCGGACTTCCCCCACTCCGCCGTCGCCGACGCCCTGATCCTGGAGGGGGCGGCCCCGGCCCACCGGGTGTTCAAGGGCACCGCGCACCTCACCTCGGTGCTGCGGGTCCCCGGCACCCCGTTCCCGGTCGTCGTCCGCCGCAAGGTCACCCATGTCACCCGGCGCGAACGCAGCTTCCTCAGCGAGCACGGCGTACTCCGGGCCATCGAGCGGTCCGGGGCGGCGGTGGCCGCGCCGCGGGTGCTGGCGCTGGGCGAGAGCCACTCGAAGGACCTCTCCGGCATCCGGACCTACTCCGGGGACCGCTTCGCCGTCCACACCTACGAGGGCCCGCCCGACGTCCGCCGCCGGCCCGAGCACCCGGTGCACGGGCTGCTCCCGCACGAGGCGGACGGCCTGGTCGACCAGTTGGCCGCGCTGACCGGGGTCGACTACACCCTGGTCGACCCGGTGGGCGGCCGGCCCGGCTTCTACGCCTGGCTGAGCGACCAGCTCGTGGCCCTGGTGGCCGGACTGCCCAAAGAGTCCCAGCAGGTGGCCCGCTTCCTCGGCCTGCCCGACGCGCCCCGGCTGCGCGAGATCCTCGCCCGGCACGAGGTCACCGACCGCGCCGCGGCCCTGCTGCACGGCGACCTCAACCCCTGGAACCTGGTGCGCCGCGACGGCCCGCCGGCCCTGACCCTCATCGACTGGGAGCTGGCCGTGGTCGGCGACCCGCTGTACGAGCTGGTCCGGCACATGCATCTGACCCCGACCCGGCCGGAGATCCGTGACCGTATGTTCCAGCGCTGGGAGCGCCGGCTGCCCGCCCGGTGCACCGAGAACTGGCGGGAGGACTGGCGGGTGTACCGGTGGATCGAGATCGTCCGTTCCGCCTACGTCGACCTGGACCGGCTGGTCACCGGCGCGAGCCTGGACGCCCCCAACGTCCGCCGCGCGGTGGAGTCGTACGCCATGACCCTGGCGTCGGCCACCGCCTCCCTGGGCCTGTCGTCCCGGCGCCGGACCGACCCGTGCCTCACCCACGCCCTGGTCCGGCCCACCCGTCCGGGCGGCGCTGCGTAGGGCCTGTCGGCCGGCCGCAGTTCCCCAGGGGCACGGGGCTGTATCGATATGCGGCTCCGCCGCGTGGGCGCGACCACGACGGACCGGTACTCGGCGACGGCCGGTATTCCCGCGGCGCTGAACCGCTCGTCACGCCCCCACGTACGTGGCCAAGTGCTCCCCGGTCAAAGTAGACCTCGCAGCGACCAACTCCGCCGGAGTCCCCTCGAAGACCACCCGCCCTCCGTCATGCCCCGCCCCCGGCCCGAGGTCGATGATCCAGTCCGCGTGGGCCATGACGGCCTGATGGTGCTCGACCACGATGACCGACTTCCCGGAGTCGACCAGCCGGTCGAGCAGCGCGAGGAGGTGTTCCACGTCGGCCAGGTGGAGACCCGTCGTCGGCTCGTCCAGGATGTAGACACCGCCCTTGTCGGCCATGTGCGTGGCCAGCTTCAGCCGCTGCCGCTCGCCGCCCGACAGAGTCGTCAGCGGCTGGCCGAGGGTGAGGTACCCGAGGCCCACGTCGGCCATGCGCTGAAGGATCTTGTGGGCGGCCGGGACATGGGCCTCACCGGAGGCGAAGAACTCCTCCGCCTCGGCCACCGGCATCTCCAGCACCTGAGCGATGTCCCGCCCGCCGAGGGTGTACTCCAGCACCGACGCCTCGAACCGCCTGCCGTCGCACTCCTCGCAGGTCGTGGCGACCCCGGCCATCATCGCCAGATCGGTGTAGACGACGCCCGCGCCGTTGCAAGTGGGGCAGGCGCCCTCGGAGTTGGCGCTGAACAGCGCCGGCTTCACGCCGTTGGCCTTGGCGAACGCCTTGCGGACCGGCTCCAGCAGCCCGGTGTACGTCGCCGGGTTGCTGCGCCGCGAGCCGCGGATCGGGGTCTGGTCGATGGACACCACGTCCGCGCCGGCCGGGATCGACCCGTGCACCAGTGAGCTCTTGCCGGAGCCCGCGACCCCGGTGACGACGGTCAGCACGCCCAGCGGGATGTCGACGTCCACGCTCCGCAGGTTGTGCGTCGTCGCGCCCCTGATCTCCAGCGCGCCCGTCGGCTTGCGGACGGTGTCCTTCACGGCCGCCCGGTCGTCCAGATGGCGGCCGGTGAGAGTGCCGCTGCCCCGCAGCCCCTCCACCGTGCCCTCGAAGCAGACCGTGCCGCCCTCCGTACCGGCACCGGGGCCGAGGTCGACGACGTGGTCGGCGATCGCGATCGCCTCCGGCTTGTGCTCCACGACCAGCACGGTGTTGCCCTTGTCGCGCAGCCGCAGCAGCAGCTCGTTCATCCGCTGGATGTCATGCGGGTGCAGGCCGATGGTCGGTTCGTCGAAGACGTACGTCACGTCGGTCAGCGACGAGCCGAGGTGGCGGATCATCTTCACGCGCTGTGCCTCGCCGCCCGACAGCGTGCCCGCGGGCCGGTCGAGCGAGAGATAGCCGAGGCCGATCTCCACGAACGAGTCGAGGGTGTGCCGCAGGGAGGCCAGAAGCGGTGCCACCGCCGGCTCGGACCGCGACCGTACCCACTCCGCCAGGTCGCTGATCTGCATCGCGCACGCGTCGGCGATGCTGACGCCCTCGATCTTCGAGGACCGGGCCGCCTCGGTGAGCCGGGTGCCCTCGCACTCCGGGCAGACGGTGAAGGTGACCGCGCGGTCCACGAAGGCCCGGATGTGCGGCTGCATGCCCTCCTTGTCCTTGGCGAGCATCGACTTCTGGATCCGCGGGATCAGACCCTCGTAGGTCATGTTGATGCCCGCGATCTTCATCCGGGTCGGCTCGCGGTGCAGGAAGTCCTGCAGCTCCCGCTTGGTGAAGGCGCGGATCGGCTTGTCCGGGTCGTACAGGCCGGACTCCGTGTAGAGGCGGTAGTTCCAGCCGCCCGTCTTGTAGCCGGGGACGGTGAGCGCGCCCTCGTTGAGGGACAGGGAGTCGTCGAAGAGCTGGGTGAGGTCGAGGTCGGTGACCGTGCCCCGGCCCTCGCAGCGCGGGCACATGCCGCCGGTGATGCTGAAGCTGCGCCGCTCCTTCACCTGCTGCCCGCCGCGCTCCACGGTGACCGCACCGGCGCCGCTGATCGAGGCGACGTTGAAGGAGTACGCCTTGGGCGAGCCGATGTGCGGCTTGCCGAGCCGGCTGAACAGGATCCGCAGCATGGCGTTGGCGTCGGTGGCGGTGCCGACGGTGGAGCGCGGGTCGGCGCCCATCCGCTGCTGGTCCACGATGATCGCGGTGGTGAGCCCGTCGAGGACGTCGACCTCGGGCCGCGCCAGCGTCGGCATGAAGCCCTGCACGAAGGCGCTGTACGTCTCGTTGATCAGCCGCTGTGACTCCGCGGCGATCGTGTCGAACACCAGTGAGCTCTTGCCCGAGCCGGACACGCCGGTGAACACGGTCAGCCGGCGCTTGGGCAGCTCGACGCTGATGTCCTTGAGGTTGTTCTCACGGGCGCCGTGCACCCGGATCAGATCATGGCTGTCTGCTGCGTGCGCTGCGGTGCGGTCCATGCCGGCCACGCTAGCGGGGGCGGGATACCCGCCGCTTCTCGAATACTGACCACATTCAGCCCTACGCCGGGCCCGAGGTGTCCGCGGCCAGTGATACGGCGAGGGCGCCGAGCACCGTGCCCATCAGCCAGCGCTGCACCTTCAGCCAGGAGGGACGGCGGGAGAGGAAGACGGCGATCGTGCCGGCGGCGAGCACGATGGTGAAGTTCACCGAGACGCTGATCACGATCTGCACCGAGCCGAGGACGAGACCCTGGAGCAGGACATGGCCCCGGTCCAGGTCGATGAACTGGGGGATCAGGGAGACGTACATGATGGCGATCTTCGGGTTGAGCAGACTCGTCATCAGGCCCATCGTGAACAGCCTGCGCGGTGAATCGTGCGGCACGTCCTGCGGGGCGAAGACCGAGATGCCGCCCGGCTTCAGGGCGTTCCAGGCCAGGTACGCGAGATAGCCGGCGCCGGCCAGCTTCACCGCGAGGTACAGCTCGGGTACGGCGGTGAAGACGACCGAGAGCCCGAGGTTCACGGTGAGCAGGTACACCAGGAAGCCGAGGGCGACCCCGCCGAGGGAGATCATCCCGGCCCGCCTGCCCTGCGTGATGCTGCGCGAGACGAGGTAGATCATGTTCGGTCCGGGCGTGAGCACCATGCCGAGCGCCACCACCGCCAGGCCGAGAATTCCGCTCACATCGACCATGAAAATCCCCCCGACCATCAAATCTCCCTCGTCGCAGCAATGCCGTGAGCGTAGGGCAGGGCAATAGCTCAGTGCAATCAAAAGATTGCGCTCGGTGCAATTCTGTGGTGGGATGGCGGGCCGTGACCGACTACCAGAGCGTCGCCGATGCCGTGGCCGAGGAGATCACGTCCGGTGTGCTGCGGCCAGGCGACCGTCTGCCCCCGCAGCGCGCGTTCGCGAAACGCCACGGCATCGCCAACTCCACCGCCCTGCGCGTGTACCGAGAACTGGCCCGCCGGGGCCTGACCGTCGGCGAGGTGGGACGCGGTACGTTCGTCCGCGCGGCCGCCGCCGACCCGGCCCCCGCACTCACCGAACCGGCGGCCGGCCGGATCGACCTGGAGCTGAACTACCCCTCCGTGCCCGAGCAGAG
>NZ_CM002285.1:5079125-5126939 GCF_000497445.1 Streptomyces roseochromogenus subsp. oscitans DS 12.976
AGAGCGCGCTGCTCGCCGAGGGGCTCGGTGCGCTGCTGCGCCCCGACGCCCTCGGGCAGGCGCTGCGGCCGGTCGGCGCGGCCGGGCTGCCCGCCGTCCAGGAGTCGGCCGCCGGCATCCTCGCCCGCGGCGGCTGGGCCCCCGCCCCCGAGCGGATCCTGTTCACGGGCAACGGCCGGCAGGCCCTCTCGGCCGCCGTCGCCGCCCTGGTGCCGCCGGGCGGCCGCCTCGGGGTCGAGGAGCTGACGTACCCGCTCGTCAAGGCGGTCGCCGCGCGGCTCGGCATCACCCTCGTCCCCCTGGCCATGGACGAGGACGGCCTGGTCCCGCAGGCGGTGGCGGAGGCCCACGCGGCCGCGCCGCTGCACGCCGTCTACGTCCAGCCGCGGCTGCACAACCCGCTCTCGCTCACCATGCCCGAGCAGCGTGTCGAGCAGCTCGCCGAGGTGCTGCTGCGCCTCGGGCTGCCCGCCGTGGAGGACGCGATCTGGGCGTTCCTGTGCGACGACCTCCCGCCGCTCGCCGCGTACGCCCCCGAGCGGACCGTCGTGATCGACAGCCTCTCCAAGCGCATCGCCCCGGGCCTGTCCCTCGGCTTCGCGATCACCCCGCCGGCCCTGACGGCCGCGGTCACCACCTCCCTGCGCGCGGGCGGCTGGGCTCCCCTGCGCTTCGCCCTGGAGGCCGCCCACCGCTGGCAGCGCAGCGGCACGGTACGGAAGCTGGTGGCCGCCAAACAGCGGGAGGCGACGGTACGGCAGGAGATTGCGGCCCGGTGCCTGGCCGGGTTCGCCGTACGGAGCGACGAGCGCTCCTTCCACGCCTGGTGGGACCTCCCGCGGCCCTGGCGCGCGGACACCTTCGTGGCCGCCGCCGCCCGGCACGGCATCGCGGTCGTACCGGCGGCCGCGTTCACCGTCGGCGACAGCCACGCCCCGAACGCCGTCCGCCTGGGCCTCGCCACACCGCCGCCCGACGTCCTCGCCCAGGCCCTCTGCACCCTCGCCGAAGTGGCCCGCACCGCCCCGGAGGACCTCGTCACCGACTGACGCGGTCCGGGTGTCACATCCGCGAACCGGGCGGTGTCTTCGTGATCCGCAACCGGCACAAGCTGACCCGCCTGAACGACCGGGCAGAACTCGCCCGTTGGACCGCGTTAGGCCCGTCGGCCCCACTCGTCTCACCCCTGTGACTGAGCACAGCGGATGGCCAAAATTTTCAGCTTAGTTGGCCAGGCCCGACGGTACAGGTGAAACAAGGTGCTTCAGCCCTGTACGAGTGGTATCTGGACGGGGGCTAGTGACGGGTTGGGGCCTGTTCTGGCGCTCTGGAACCATGCGTACGAACGACTCTGTCCCAGTGCTATCGCGGCGATCGGCTGTGGTCCCAGTCCTGCGTGGTGGGTGATCTTTTCGAGGACTTCACTGCGGAGTGCTCCGCACTGGCAGTGAGCGACCGGTGGTCGGCGGAGTGGCGGATCGCCGGTACGGAGGTGGTGTGCAGCCTGCCGCATCTCGGTACGGTCCCGTTGTCGCGGGCACAGCCGGTGCGGCAGTTCAGCTGGCGGCCGCGTCAGCGGCATCGGCCGGGGCTTCAGTACATGCTCTTCACCGGGCACCATCACGGGTTCGAGAGCTTGGAGGAACAGCGCTTCCTGCTTGACCGCGTTGCGGCAGCGACAGCAGCTGCAGCGTGCCCTACTCCAAGTCGACAGCCCGGTCGCGGTCCTCGGCCGCCTGACGGGCCGCTGCCTGGCTTCGCCGTCTGCCTGCATGGGCTTGCCGCCGCTGTTCCGTTCCTTCGGTCTGCGGGGCTTCTGCCGCCGGACCGATCACTCTCCGAATTCCTCCACACTGACCGGCTTCATGATGCTGCTGGGGATCTAGAAGCGCGGACGTTCAGTCCGGATCGGAGGGAGGATCACCAAAGCTGAACGTCCGGCCTATGTGTGCCAGACGGGCGCTGTACGAGTCGAGCAGGAACACCGAGGGGGTGGTGATGGTGACGCATACGCAGTAGCTGTGCGGCGCCGGGATGACCAGTTCCAGGACTGCCATGGGAAGCGGCGGGGTGGCCAACCCGGGCTCGGGCGTGGGGTATTGGATGCTGCGCAGCGAGGTAGTCATGACGGCCGGCCCGCAGGGTAGCTTGGCAGCAAGGACCATGTCCTCGGGGCCCTGAAGCCCCTCGCCCAGGGGGAAGCTTAGCTCTTGGAGATCCCTCTCCGGGACACCGGAGAACACCTTCTGCGCGGTGGCCTGATAGATCCCTTCGGCGGTGAACAGCCGTGTTGCCGGGCTGTGTTCGCTGGCACGCACGGTCACAGCGAGGAGTCCCATGGACAGCCGCTCCTCGCCGCCGACGTCTTCCGTCCCGATGCACATAGCGGTGAGTACCACGTTCGCCCGGTCTGTCAGCAGGGGGAGCGGGCCACGCAGCCCCTTGCTCGCGGCCTCGCGTTCTTCTTCGCTGGCTCCCGGCAAGAGTTGTTCCATGGCTTCGCGCCAGCCCTCGGAGGAGGTGGGCTCGGGAAGCTGGACGAACTCGTCGGGCACCGAATGGTGAAAGGCGTAGCGGAAGGGGGCAGTGGTGCTCGGAGCGATGGTGCCCGCTCTGTCCTGGTCGGAGATACTCACGCGGCGGTCCCCATCTGCGACGGGTCGAGGTGCTTGGTGAAGGCGCTGCCCGAGGAGGCGAGCGCCGAGGACGGATCGAACACGGGCTGGTGCGGCCCGGCTGGTGCGGACTGGGGCGTAGCCGCAGGCGGGTCGAAGTAGTTCACCAAGGGTCCGACAATGGGGACATCTCCGATCTCCCACTTGCCGTCTGTCCAGCGGCCGTTGCTCCAGGTTCCGTCGTGCATGTTGGAGCCGATCCCCAGGGCGGCCCCCGTCCAGGTGGCGGTCGTGTCGATCGCGGTGCCTGCGGTCTTGAAGACCCAGCCCTTGCCTGCCATCGCGAAGCCGCGAGCAGAATTGGCGACCCCGCTGGGAATTCCTTTCAGGCCGCCGAAGAGATTGCCGAACCGGATCTTACTGAGCGCACTCACGAATCCGGACGACATGCGCAACTCGCGTCCCGCCGTTATCAAGGCCTTACCGGCTTGGGCCAAGCGGCCGCCGAGCAGGCTGACGCCGCCGAGAAAGGCACCGACGGCGTCCCAGGCGAGGGTTTCCCAGGACACGTCGGCGCCGCCGAGTTTAGCGGCAGCATGGAAGAGCAGAGCCAGCCCCGCGACGGCGAACGCGATCTCACCGAGTCCGGAGAACATCAGGCAGGCAACACCGAGAACCAGGGCGACATCGGCCAGGATGTCCCCGATCAGCTTCCAGAAGTTGGGGTCGGTGATGGTGTCCCAGGCGCCCTCGACGAACGAAGCCACCGCATGCATCGCCTTGTCGAACCAGCCGGGCTTGGGGGGCGCATCGTCTGCCGCGCCCTTGACGAGGCGTGCAGTGGCCGAAGCGGCTTGCCCGTGCTCGGTCTTGAGGGCGTGCGCGCGACTGCGCACGGCCTCGAGTTCGGCGTTCGCCGTGTCGAGCGAGCCCTTCTTGGCCTTGGTGTCCTTCTCGTGCTGCTCCTTCTCCTTGTCCGTCATGCCGTCGGTGGACGTGGGGAGCGAGTCGACCGCGGACTGGGCAGAGCTGACGCGGCCGACCGCATCCGCCGCCTCCGCTTCCAGGCGCCGGGCACGCGCCTGGAAGCCATCCAGCTGGCCCTCCCACGAGGTGAGAGCGCGGTGCGCGGTGCCGAGGGAGGTCAGAGCCTTCTGAAGATACGGCGGCACCTTCGCATACGTATCGGTGAACGCATCCGCTGATTTCCCGACCCACACCCCGTCCGCCGTACCCATCTTGTGCAGCTCGGTCTTGGCCTGGTCACTGCCGTTCACGACGCGTCCGACGGCCGCCGTCAAAGCCCTGGTGGCTTCGAGGTCCCCGGGTGCCGGATCGAAACCAAGATGCGGATATGCGTCAGAAGCCATATGGAATCCCCCTCACCGACTCACGCTGGAGCCGCGCCTGTCCGTTCGGTACCTCAACGGATGTTTGTTCCGCAATCCTCGGGAGTGGCGTCACGCCTCACCCGATGGGGGCCACGAGATTCCAGCAGCCGCCAACCGGGCGCCATGCTTGGCGAGCCTGAGACGACTCACGACGAGGCCGATGAGGTAGAGAGCGAAGAGCCCCAGCCAGATGCCGCCCGCCACGAGTACGTGTTGAACGGTGTAGCCGGGAAAGAACAACACGATAGCCATGAGGACCAGGACCGACACCAGGTTCCTCAGGACCCTCCTGCTGTATCGCCTAGCCGCATCCACGACCAAGCGGGAATGCAGAAGACTCACCTCGCCCTTGGCCTCTCCCGAGGGGTGGAGCCCCTTCCCTGGGGCCATCCCTGGCAGCGGGCCGCCTTCCGCAAAATGCGGGTACCGGGCCAGCGTCTCCGCGGCACGGGCCCGCAAGTCCTCAGCTCGCCGGAAGACCAGTAGCGGCTGGTTCAAGGTACTAGTGCCCGGGGCCGCTCCCATGTACCGGTAGCCGAACTGCTCTGCTACATAGGCATAGGCGGCGAGTCTATGGAAGTTGGGAGAAGCGAGTCGCAGGTCGTACTGGTCCCGTCCGGCGGCCACCGCATCCCGCAGCTCGGCCAGTGGATTTCTGAGTGGCATGGAACGCTGGTTACCTTCTAGTTCTTGCGGTGCTCTTGGGACTTCTTCTTGAGATCCTCGTAGAGCTTCACGTCCAGCTTGTGAAATTCCTCGGATGCCTTGTTGGCGAACTTGGAAATACCCTTGGTTATTTTGGAGAGCTGCCCGAACCCGTAGTGCCAGGAGTCGGAGAAATCATTGCACGCGGAATGAAGCTCATCGTGCCCGAGCTGACTCGCGTCGGCCCGCTGCATCTCCTTGGATGCACTCTTCATATGGCCCCCGCTGCTCTCAAGCGTGCGGGCCATCTCTTTCACTTCGTCGCCGTAGAACCTGAGGAATGACACGTGATACCCCCCTGCGCGCTACTGGTTGATGGCCTGGATTTCCTGGACGGTGATGTTCTGCGTGCCGTCGAAGGTTCCGTCCGGCAGGGTTCCACCGCTGTTGCCCGAGCCTTTCCAGCTGATCTGCCAGGTGATGGACGCCTTCAGCTGGTACGGCTGGCCGGCAGTGGCTCGCAAGTAGGTGATCCCGCATGGCGGGGTCTTGTTCGCGCCGCCTGCGGTGAAGGGAGCGCCAATGGATCCGTCGGCGTTGATCGTGCAGTCGCCAGAGGCTGGGTACGTCTCGGCGTCGGACGTGCCCGGGTCCAGGTGCAGGGCGATGGGCTTCGCCGTTGTCTCCGCCCACACACCGACTTCCGGCAGCTCGGCGCGGACCTTGACCGGCTGAAACTTGGCCTTGTCCAACCACACCCAGGTCGGAAGATTCACCGTGGACTTGACGGTGGGCTTCAGCTCGACCTCGGTCTTCGGAACATTGATCTTGTTGTAGGCGTAGGCGGCGAGGACGTCGGGAGTGGGGGCGTGCTTGTCGTTCGGCAGGGTGCGAGCGTTCTGCCAGAACAGGGTCTGCTCGCAGTCGGCCGAAGCGATGTCGTTCCGCCTGTTCGGGTTGATCACCCCGCGCCAGAACATGCCGTCCTTGCCGAGGTTGTAGTTCGTGTAGCCCGATCCGCTCCCGAACTCCGCTTTACCCTCCTCGTAGTGGTCCACCATCAGCTGCTCGCCCCAGCTGAGAGAGGGAGTGACGGGCACCAGGTCCCCGTTGGGGTTCTTCTTGAGGCGGCTGACGGCGTCCTTGAGCTGCTGGGGGGTGGCCACGGGCTCGTACCAGCACGCCGGCGGCTGCCAATTGGGGTCCACTGGGGCCAGCGGCTTGGCGGAGCTGCCGGTACCGCCGCTGATCTGGGTGACCTTGATGCGGGTCGCGGTGGCCGCCGCGGTCAGCGTGCTGCCGGAGGCGTCACCGGAAGGCTGCTTCTGCGCAGGCGGGCTGGGAGACACGTCGCCGCCCCCGCCGTAGCCGTACGCCGCGGTGGCAGATGCCATCAGAGCGACGAATGAGGCAGACAACAAGCACAGGCCCTTGCGTGCGCCCCTCACTGCCCGCACGCTCCCCGCTCGGTCTGCACCGATCGCGTCTTCCAAACCCCTTGGGAGGTCTTCTCCAACGTGGTCCGGTACTGGAGGTACGGGCTGGTGCCCGTCGGGGTGCCCGCGAGCTTGTTCGTCTTCCGGTTCTTGGTGTACGCCTTCCCTTCATCCACACAGTAGAAGAGCACACCAAATCCCTGGCCGTTCACCTGAATTTGAGAGTCGAAGACCCTGACCTTGCCTACCAGGCTGTCATCCGTCTTCGCATAGCCCTTTACCCACGTGCGGACTGAGTCCAGAGCAGCGCCCTCGTTGTAGAAGGCCACCGGGCTTGCATTCGGGTCGGCCTCGATGATGGCTGCGTGGTCCGCTCGCAGAGCTTCCTTGCCATCATCCATGATTGCCTGCAGCTTCGGGTCGCTGTTCGTCCAGCCTTCGAAGTTCATCGTGAAGGTCGATGGCAGCGTGACATCCGGTCGCTTCACGTCGGACGTCCCGGAGGCCGAGGTCGACGGGCTACTACTCGCCCCCGCGTCCACGCCCTTGATCTTGTCCGAGGATGCCCCGCTACCCCCTCCCGAGCTACAAGCGTTCAGCAGCAGCGCGGCAGACGCGGTGAGCGCGGCCGTAACGAGCCGGGCGCGGCGGTTCACTGTGGACTCCCGTGTAGGTGGGGGTAACTCAATCCGACTGACGCTACCCATGAGGTGCGCGATGCCACCAGTGGGGTTTGCGTCAAGATCGCATGAACCGAGAGATGTCATCAGAGGAACTGGTGACTCTTGCTCTGCCCAGCATCGGATTGGGCAGCACGCGCGCCTGGTGAGGCTGGCTCAGCTGCGACGTATTTGGTCCCGGACTGCCGAAAGACACCCAATTCCGAGTACCCGCCGGAACCCTCACACGGCTCGTACGGCACAGCACGGCTCGGCGCCCGCTGCGCGCGCGGATGGCAGAAAGCCTCCCCCGATTCCGTCTTCCGCTGGTAGCTCGCCGCAGTCTGCGCAAACGTTCCCGGCACAGCGCAGGCACCTGGGGTGGCAGGCTTCCTCGACAACCCCGCCTGTGCCCATTCCGTTGGCTCGCACTCCCGGGACCGCCACGGATCGTGCGGCCTCTCACACAGGCGGACGGCAGGATCAGACCGATCGATGGCGTTTCGTCACCTGCACAGCCAAGGTAGCCAGTCAGCCCCAGCCTCGTACTTGCCTCATGTGCCTTACTCGCTTGTACGCCAACTACCAGCGGGATCGCTTGACAACCCTAATACGAAGTTAGCGGAGCCCGACCAACGTGGCGGTCCGGAAACGTCAAGTTCCTCAAGGGCACCATCGAAGCCATCCCCCTGCCCGCGGACACGATCGACGTCGTGATCTCCAACTGCGTGATCAACCTGTCCACCGACAAGCCGGCCGTCTTCGCCGAGACCTTCCGCGTCCTCAGGCCCGGCGGCCGGATCGGCATCTCCGACGTTGTCGCCGCCGACACCCTCAAGCCCGCTCAGCGGGCCGAACGCGGCGACTATGTCGGCTGCATTGCCGGAGCCCTGTCGTTCGCTGAATACCGCGCCGGGCTCGAAGTTGCCGGATTCACCGACATCGAGATCACCCCGACCCGCTCCGTCGCGGACGGCATGCACTCCGCCATTGTCCGCGCGGTCAAGCCCGCGCCCAACTCCGGCCCGACCCCGACGCCAGCCTCGGTGGACTCCTGCTGCCAGCGCTGAGCGACGCTTCCCGTCCAGCTGCACAGGTTGGCCAACAGGGCTGCTCAAGTTGGCCAACCGATCTGACCCGTCTCGCTGAAGGTGGACCACGTCGGGGCTGTGACCAGTGGTAGTTCAGATTAAGCGAGACGGAGGCGCGGCTGGCGTCTCGCTCAATCTGAGTTCTGAGCGCCAGGACTTGCCTCGCGTTCGGCGGCGAACTCGTCGAGAAGCTGGAACAGGACCTTGATCGCGTGCTTCTCGTCCTTGGGTGGCAGGTCGGCGATGTTGTTCCAGCCCTCTGGGAGCGCGATATGCAGGACCTGTCCGGGCCAGGCATGGTTGCAGCTGCGGCCGCGGCCGCCGACGAGCCACTCGTGCCAGCCTGTGAGTCCCTGTCCGCCGTGGCGCATCGCGTGCTGGTCGTAGCCGGTGAGGAAGGCGGTCAGCTGGTGGAACGACGAGGCTGTGCCGACGAACATGCCGGGACGCCGGCCGAGGCAGGCGAAGTACTCACGCTCGCTCATTTCCCTGATCTGCCTCATCGGTCTCCTTCGCAGGTCTGGCGCGGATCCGGCTATGCACCGTGCAGATGCCGACCGTCGTTCCAGAGTCGTCTGAGGGCTTCGAGTTCGGTGTGGGGGAAGTGCTCGCCCCATTTGCCGCGGTAGCCGCTCTCGCCGTAGGTGCGCGCGACGTCGTCGAAGCAGTGGATTGCGGCGCGGGCCAGCTCGTCGATGGCGTATCGGCTCGACCAGATTTCGGTGCCTTTGTTGTCGTGGTCGCTTCCGTCCCGGAGTTCCAGGATCCGGATCCAGACGCGCTCGTCTTCCCGGTAGAAGATCCATCGATAGGCGGTCGGCTCGGCCTCGAACTGCGCTCGCGTTTCCGTCTCGCCGGCGATCAGCCGGGCCAGCGCGGTCAGGAATTCTTCCGGCGCGCTCGTGATGTAGGAGGCGGTTAGCACGACGACCGCTTGGCGGTCTGTGACCGTGCAGTCAGCCCAGCCGTGTCCGTCGAGGCGCCAGGCAATGCGCAGGCCGATCGTCACGACGGATTCCCTTCCAGGAAGTGCCGGATGTCTGATGCCGCGGCAGCGAGCTGTTCGCCAGCCTCGAGCCAGATGGTGGCCGACGCTTTCCAACTCCCGGGAAAGGTGCGCCAAGGACGGAGCGTCCAGGTCAGTCCGACGTGCCCGCCTGAGCGGAACACGGCCGATAGGGCCAGGTCCTCGTCGATGGTGTGCCAGGTCCGTGCACCGTCCCAGCCATGGAAGTCCGCGACGAGGCGGTCCAGGAACGACGCGAGGTCGGCATCCCGGATCCAGGCCACCACCCCGTCGACGCGCGAGCTCAGGCCGGGAGCCCAGAGCTCGACGGCGTAGTGTGCGCAGTCGGCATCAACGAGAGACCGATCGCTGAACCGGATTCCGACAGCGCGGTTGTCCAGGCAGCGGAGAGTCACGCCGCTTTCTTCGGCGTCCGGGTAGGTCATGCGGGTCAAGCTAGGCCACGGCCAAGACTGCAGTCACCATGATTCCCGGGGGCTGCCGCTGCCTCGATGGTGTCCGCGATCATGCGGAGCTGATGGATGAACCACGGCTTGGCGGTGGTGCGGAGGGAGCTTTCGTTGGGGAGTCGCCGGGCTGGAGCCGGGCGAGCCGCTGTGTGAGGTCGCTGATCCGGTAGCCGTGCTGTAGGAGGGTGGTCCAGAAGCGGGAGGTCTGTTCGTAGCAGACGTTGATCACGTCGGGACCGTAGCGGCGAAGGAGCCGGTAGTGGCGCTTCTGGGCGGCGACGATCTCCGGTAGATCAGCAAGGTCGAACTGGTTGGCGGGGGCTTCGACGGCCCGGCCGATCCAGAGGCGATGCGGGATGCAGACCTGGTCGTGGTGTTTCGACATCCAGACCATGACGCCTTGGCCGGGGGTGCCGGTCCTGCGGGCAACACAGCGCCGGCACGCCCATCGGGCAGTCGCGGCGAAGGGACCTTGCGGGATGTTCCACGCCTGTCGCTCCCAGCGGGGGATCGCGTACCGGATCGCGGTCCGAGGCTGTCCGCTGATGACACTGAGCCGGCCGACCGGGTCCAGACGGGATTCCAGCCAGTGGGACGGCCGCTGAAGGCGTTGGACGGGCATCGCGTTGGCCGTGGCGAGGCGGGCCAGGAACGAGGCTTCGGTCTCCTGCGGGAAGGGCTTGAGCGGACGCGGCAGCGGACGGAAGACGACGGCCTCGAACGGCATGTTCACCCCGCTTCCCTGTCTGCGTCAGGCGGGGAAGCCGACTCGCTGTTGTGGTCGATCCGGATGTTGCGCAGGGAGGCTTTGGTGATGCGCTCGCTGCCGTCGAGGATGGCGGAGATCGCCGCGGCCCGGATCAGATGGGAGAGGCTCCCGATCATGCCGCCGGTTCGCTGGTGCAGGTATTTCGAGAGACCGGCCAGGGTGTCGGGCGTGTGACGGTGCAGGCGAAGGGTGCTCTCCAGCGAGGCGATCAGGGCCTGCCACTCGGTGTTGCGGGGGAAGGCACCGGTGCGGACCAGGATGCAGCGGCCCCCGAGCTGCTTGCCGCGGCTCCCGGTGAACAGCCCGGACTTCTCGATGTTGATGCCCGCATAGACGAAGGTCGCCGGCAGGTGCTCGGTGAAGTACTTCAGGTGGTCGGAGAGGTCCTCGCCGACGGTGGTCGCGTGGTTGAGCAGGTGGATCTCGTCGACCAGTACCAGCTCCGTGCGGGCCTCGATCATCACCTGGCAGACGGCGCTGGTGACATCGATGGTGTTGTGCCGCGGGTTGATCACGGGCAGGCCCAGGAACCGGGCGAACTCCAGGGCGAGTTTGCGCGGGGAGTCTTTGGGCGGGGCGGTGATGTAGGCGACGGGAATGCGGTCGCTGCCCGGATACCGCTGCTGGACACACAGTTCGTGGGTGCGGCCGAGTTGTTTCAGCGCCGTGGTCTTCCCGGTCGTCCACTGGCCGGAGACGATCATCCCGCGACGGGCGCCGTGTTCCCGCTGGTTGAGCAGGGTCAGCAGCCGTCCCTGATGCGCGATCTCCTTGACCGTGGACGTGCGCACGACCTGCAGCTCGGAGTGGTAGGCGATCCGGGCCTCGTCGTAAGGGGCCCGGGAGGCCGGGGAGAGTGCCTGCCACTGCTGATCGGGCAGCAGCTCGAAGGCAGCCGGGTCGGTCTCGACGAAGCGCCGCCAGCCCTCCAGCCGGGTGGAGGGATCGGTCCAGTCGTCCGGCAGGCCGTCGCTCTCTCCCGCCGGCCCTGCGGGGTTCACCACCACTTCTCGGCCTCCTTGCGCGCGTCGAAGATCTCCAGCGGGACGACGTCGGCAAGCTCGCCGCCGTCCTCCTCATCCGCGGACACGCTCTCCGGCTCCTGCTGTGATTCGGGTGCCGACCGGGGCCAGGCGGGCTCGCTGGTGGCCCGTGTGCGGGCGGCGACCTTGCGGTCGCGCCGCCGTGCCGACCGGCTCTTGTCCGCCGGCCTGCGGCCAGAACCGAGGTCGGGGCCGTCACCGGCCCGGTCCAGCAGGGCCTCCGCGACTTGGGCGACGGTTTCCTCGTCCGGCTTGCGCTGTCCTCGTTCCCGCAGGATCTGGTGGGCCCGGTCGAAGACCAGCTCGCCCATCGGGACGGGAGTGGTGCGCAGGCGGCGCCAGGTCGCGGTGATCCAGCCCGTGTCGTGGTGGTTGCGAATCCAGACGCAGGAGATGTCATAGAGGTCGTAGTGGACTGCCCAGCCTTTGCCGTCCGGGCCCGCGCCCGAGGGCTGCCGCCGGAACGGGGGTGAGCGCCGGTGCGTCGTAGGTGCGGTTGTTGATCCGCACCCCGCTGCGGCCGATGACCCGCCATTCACGCGGCATGAGCTGGATGTACTCCTCCGGGCTGAGCGCGACCGGGACGTATCCGGCCGCCGACACCAGCGCGGCGTACTTCTCGTTCGGGCTCAGCGGCCGGTCCGGCATCAAGGGGTCGCGCAGCCCGTCGTGCGGCCTGGACTGCCAGACGACGATCCACTCCTGAAGGAGTTCCTGGCGCTCGTGGATGGACCAGACGGCCTGAGCGGCCGGGGCCTTGCCCCGCGTCTCGACGCTGCGTCCCGTGTAGCCGGCCACGTACTGGGCGAACATCGTCGACACCGAACCCAGCGTCCGCTCGATGTGCGGCCGGTCGGTCGGTGTGTCCGGATGCGCGGGCTGGAACGAGATCCCCAAGTGGAGGCAGGCGTTGCGGAAGTTGTTCGAGATGAACGCCTTGCCGTGATCGCAGACCACCGTCTCCGGAACGATCACCGGGACCGCGGCGGCCTTGTCCAGCCGCTCGTCCAGCGGCAGCAAGGAGGCGAAAGGCAGCACCGATCGCGACATGCGCAGAGCGTCGGACCAGCCCGGTCGTACTGGCTCCGGGGTCGTGGCGCGGGCCAGCAGCAGGGCGGCATCCACGGCCTTCGTCGACGGCCGCAGCACCACCGCGGACAGTGTCCTGGTCGCCAGGCCCACCAGCCCGGTCACCTCGCAGCGGTCCACCGTCCCGTCGTCGTGGATGGCCATGACGTCCAGCGGCGAGGAATCGATCTCCATCACCTCGCCCGGCCGGGCCGCCGTCAGCTGTCCGAACATCCGCTTCGGCTGCTTGCCCAGCGAGCGACGGGTGCGGGCGGATCCGAACAGGTGCTGCCCGGACGTGACCGCCTCCAGCAGACGGTAGAACGCCGTTCTGGACGGCATCCGGACCGTTCCGGCCCCGTGCTCGGCGACCAGGAGCCGTTCGATCTGGCGCCGCAGCACCTGCGCGGAGACGGTCGGCTCATCGATGCGGCTGCCCGCGACCCTCGCGATCGCGTCGACCACCCGGGGATCGGCCCGGCCCGTGCCCGTGGCCGGCCTGCGCATCCTGCCGTCCACCAAGCCCGCCACCCCCTCGCGCTCGAAACGCGACCGCATCCGGCGCAGCGTGCTCAGCCCCACCTCCTCACCAGCGGCCCGCAGCTCGGCCACCTTGGTCAGCTCCCGCTGCCGCAGCGAGTGCACCACCGGGTCGTACTCGGCCCGCACCAAGGCGCCGGCACCGCCGTCCGGGTGGCCGGTGAGTAGCTCGGTCAGGTGCCTGCGCCACCACTCGGCCCGCTCCACCGCTTCCTCCGGCAGGCCCTCCAGCACCCCGGCCTCCGGCAACGGCGGGCGGCTCAACGTAGTGCCGAGCACGGCGAACCCCTCGGACGCCAGGAGATGCCCCAGAAGCACGACACTGGCGGCCTGCATCATCGACCAGCTGCACCGAAGTGCCGTGCAGGGCGGCAACCGTGTGCTCCCGCCTGTCATAGCGAACCCGGTCACCCAGCGACAGCAGCTTCGGACGCGCCGGCATCTCCACTCGCCTCCTCCGCGACTGCGGATGCCGGGCGAACCGTCGTCGCCGCCGACAACAGCCCGGCCTCCATATCCACCGCCAGCTCCCGACACCACAGCAGGTGGAAGAGCACCGGCAGCACGGCAACTGGATCGCCCACCGCACGAGCCCCGGCCAGCAGGCCACGGGGATGGGCGAACACCGCCCGCAACCCCGCCACCACCGGCTCGCGCCGTACTCGCGGATGCCGGTAGCCCGACAACCAGCGCAGATTCGCCGCCAACACCGGATCGAGCACACCAACCCGCTCGAAATCCCAGCCCACCACCGTGCAAGCCGCCGCCGTGGCCGCGAACTTCACGGCATCCTCGGGCTCGATCCGGTCATCAGGGCGCACATCCAGCACCACGGCGGACCCGTCCCGACGGCGCACGAAATAGTCCGGCGTATGACTGACTCGGCGGGCCTGGTCACCCGGTCGCCATGAGAGCCGGAACGGCTGTGACGCGACGGCCACCACGTCCGGCTCGGAGTCCAGCCGCATCAGATGACCGAGCTCCACCCACGACTCGAAGCCCACCAACTCGCCGCTGGTGGCGGCCCAGTACCAGCCGGGAAAGTTGCGCTGTCCCCGGTACGACGGGAACGCCCGCACCTGCCTGGCAGCCTCGAAACGCGTCGACCACATCACCCCAAGCGGCCCCTGCAGCTCACCGCGAGCGTCGACGTACTCCAGCGAGTAGTCCTCAGGCTCCACCAGCCACCCCCGCCCGGCACTGACCACGTACGACGACCATAGGGAGCCGGGCACGGCAGTGGCTCAGAAAGAGCGAGACGGATCGATAGATGGCCCAGGTCGACCGGGACGCAAGACCAGATGACTCAGATAGACCGAGACTGGCCCACCTTCAGCGAGACAGGTCACTCGCCCGTTGGACCGCGTTAGTGTCCTGTCCCAGATAACTGTTGGCATGGTGGGGGCTCTGACCTGGTGTGCTTACGGTTGAGCGGAACGAAGGCAGTCTCCCCGTCCCGCTCAACAGTAGGCAGCCGCCTCTGCGGCGTGCACGGAAGTCCACTGATCGGCTCGGAGGTCTCATGCCCCTGCAGATGGAACTGGTCGCGATAACACTTGATTGCCCTGATCCGCTGGCTCTGGCGGCGTTCTATCAGCAGGCCACCGGCTTTGAACCACACCCGAAGTCGGACGCCCAGTTCGCCGGTCTCAACCGTGAGGACGGACTCTTCATCGGCTTCCAGCGGGTCGAGGACTACCGGGCTCCGAGTTGGCCTGGCCAGACCGTTCCTCAGCAGCTTCACATCTGCTTCAAGGTCGCGGAGAGCCTGGACGAGGCCGAGGCCCGGCTACTGAAGCTGGGTGCGGGCAAGCCGGATCACCAGCCGCACGGGGACAAGGCGCGGGTCCTCACCGACCCTGCTGGGCATCCCTTCTGCATCGTCACGCGCTGACTGGCGTCCTGTGTCGGACGCCATAGCGGCGGCTCTGGCGCCTAAGGTTGAGTGAAGAGACTGGCGGTCGGTGTCCCGCTCGACTGCAGGCAGCATGATGGTTCACCCTCGGAGCCAGGCCAGCCAGCAGGGGCGTCGTGGAGTCGGTCGTGATGCGCTGCCCGACGTGGATCGGGGAGCCGATGCGGCTCTCCTGACTTGTTGGGCGAGTCGGTATTCGTCGGCTTCGCGGATGAGTTCTTGAGAGCGGAGCTGGTGCAACTTGAAGTGCATGCCGCTCGCTCCTACTGCTCGAGCTCCAGAGGGACGTCGGCGACTACGCAGCTGACGTTGTCGGGGCCGCCGGAGCCGTTGGCGAGCGTGATGAGTTCGCGGACGGCCAGTTCGGGTTCGCTGATCTCGGAGAGCGCTCGGTGGATGTCCTGGGTCGGCACGACGGTCGACAGGCCGTCGGAGCAGAGCAGGTATCGGTCTTCCCGCTGGGCGTCGTGGAGGCGCATGTCGGGGGTGGTATTCGCTCCTTGGCCAAGGGCGCGTATCAACAGTGACCGCTGGGGGTGGGAGGCGGCTTCTTCCGGGCTGAGGCGTCCTTCATCGACCATCGACTGGACCATGGTGTGGTCGTGGGTGATCTGGAACAGTTCTCCCTCGCGCAGGAGGTAGACGCGGGAGTCGCCGATGTGGACCAGTGCCAGCTGTGATCCGGTCCAGAGCATCGCGGTGAGCGTCGTGCCGGTGCCTTCGGGCGATGAGCCGTTCTCGGCGATGTCGTGCACGGCCTGCTGGGCCTGTTCGATGACGTCTTCGAGGACGTTGAGGAGATTGCCGGCGGGGATGTTGTCGGTTTCGAGGTGCTTGAGCGCGTCGATGGCGGCTGCGCTGGCGGGGGCTCCTTGGCTGCCGCAGCCGTCGGCGACGGCGAGCAGGCGCGGTCCGGCATAGGCGGTGTCCTGGTTGCTCTCGCGGACAAGGCCCGTGTCCGAAAGAGCCGCGTAACGGATTCCCAGGGGCTTGGCGGTCGGGGACATGGCGGGGTCCTTCCGTGACAGGTGGTCGATGAGGAAGGTGGCCAGGTCCCGCCGTGCGGCGGTGTCAGCTTCGACCTGGGCCCAGAACGCGCGGACTTCCTGGGCTGCCGCGTCTGCATTCAGCGTGCGGACGTGCTGGATGCGGGCCAGGGGCATTCCCAGGCGGCGGAGCCAGGCGACCAGTCGGGCCTGGTCCAGCTGTTCCGGTGCGTAGAGGCGGTAGCCGGTCACCGGGTCGACGCGGGCGGGGGGCAGCAGGCCGAGCTCGTCGTAAAGACGCAGCGCCTTCTGCGACAGCCGGGACGCCTTCGCGAACGCCCCAATGGTCAGCAACCCCATGCTCGTTCCTCCTCGTGCCGGGCACGTCGCCCGGCCCCACTGATGCTGTGGGCTCCCCCAAGGTGAAGGTCAACCAAGGGTCTGATTGGCCCTGCCTACACATGACCGGGACGCAATCGCACATGCCCACAGAAGAGCGGGACTGCCTACACATCGCAGAGACCGGACAGTTAGGCCCGTCGGCCCCACTCGTCTCACCCCCGCGAACACTTTTGCAAGCGGGTCGCTTGCAATTGTTAGCGGGAGTGGGGCAAGGTAGAGGCATGGCATCGCTGAACGTCGGCAATCTCGGTGAGTACCTGCGCGAGCAGCGGCGCAATGCCCAGCTGTCGCTGCGGCAGCTCGCCGACGCCGCCGGGGTGTCCAATCCGTACCTGAGCCAGATCGAGCGCGGGCTGCGCAAGCCCAGCGCGGAGGTGCTCCAGCAGGTCGCCAAGGCCCTGCGCATCTCCGCCGAGACGTTGTACGTCCGCGCCGGCATCCTCGATGCCGAACGCGACCGCGACGAGGCGGAGACGCGTGCGGTCATCCTCGCCGACCCCTCGCTCAACGAGCGGCAGAAGCAGGTGCTGCTCCAGATCTACGAGTCCTTCCGCAAGGAGAACGGATTCGGGGGCGGCGAGCCCGACGCGGACGAGGCGGCCGGCGACCCGGCACAGGACGCGGGTGCGGACACCGACGACACCGGTACGGCCGACGTGAGCGATACCGATGCCGGTCCGCGGCGGACGGCCGGGTAACCGGACCAGGGCGCCGGCCGCCCCACCGCGGACCACACCAACCTCAGCCGAACGCGAATCCGGGAGGACCTGATCACGATGGCCATCACCGACGACCTGCGCAAGACCCTCAGCGACCCGACTCCGCTCTACTTCGCCGCCGGTACGGCCGACCTCGCCCTGCAGCAGGCCAAGAAGGTGCCCGCCCTGGTGGAGCAGCTGCGCGCCGAGGCCCCGGCCCGCATCGACGCCGTGCGCCACACCGACCCGAAGGCCGTGCAGGAGAAGGCCGCCGCCCGTGCCAAGGAGGCGCAGGAGACCCTCCAGGCCAAGGTCAACGAGTTCCTCGGCACCCTCGACGTGGACCTGAAGAAGCTCGGCGAGCAGGCCCAGGACCTCGCCCTGCGCGGCGTCGGCGTCGCCGCCGAGTACGCCGTCAAGGCCCGCGAGACCTACGAGAAGGTCGCCGAGCACGGCGAGCAGACCGTGCGGACATGGCGCGGCGAGGCCGCCGACGAGATCGAGGACTTCGCGGTCGTCGTCGAGGGCAAGCCCGAGCCGGTCGCGGTCAAGGACGAGCCGAAGCCGGCCGAGACCGAGGCCGAGGCCGCGGACAAGAAGCCGGCGGCCAAGAAGGCCCCGGCCGCCCGCAAGACCACCACCGCGAAGAAGACGACCCCTCCGGCGAAGTGAGCGGGACCGGGGAGATGACATCGGGCCGGGCACCTTGGGGGTGTCCGGCCCGTTGTACGGGTACGGTGGCTGTACGGACGACTTGACTCAGGTGGTGGGCATTGTGCTGATGACGGCAGTCGGCGGACTGATGTGGCTGATCTTCACCGCCATGCTGGCACTCGCCATCGTGGCGTTCGTGATGGCCGCGATCTTCCGCGTGGACGCGTACCGCGCCGCGGACAAGCAGAACAAGGGCTTCTGGCTGATCATCCTCGGCATCGCGGTCGCCGTGAACCTCTTCGTCCCTATGCTGTTCCTGCAGCTGGCGGGCCTGGTCGCGACGATCGTCTTCTTCGTGGACGTACGCCCCGCCCTCCAGCAGGTCTCGGGCGGCAGGGGCTTCCGCCGCCGGGGCCGCGGGAGCAGCAGCGACGGCCCCTACGGCCCGTACAACGGCGGCCGCTGAGGGGTATGTCGCGGGGCCACCCTGGCAAAGGCGAGGAGACCCCCACGGCGAGCCCCCGGATTACGACGTCCGGTCCAGCAGCACAACGGCGACGTCGTCGGTCAGCTCGCCCCCATTGAGATCCCGCACCTCACTCACCGCGGCCCGCAACAGCGTCTCCCCCCGCAGCCCCTCAGCCAGCTGCCGGCGGATCATCGACACCATTCCGTCCTGCCCCAGCCGCTCCCCGCTCTGACCGACCCGGCCCTCGATCAGCCCGTCGGTGTAGAGCATCAGGCTCCACTCGGCACCCAGCTCCACCTGCATCCGCGGCCAGCGGGCACCCGGCAGCAGGCCGAGGGCGGGTCCGTTGTTGTCGTAGGGGAGCAGCCCGGCCAGCCGCCCGGGACGGGCCAGCAGCGGTGCCGGGTGCCCGGCCAGGCACAGGCCCGCACTCCGGCCGTCCGGCGCGATATCGACCGTGCACAGCGTCGCGAAGATCTCCTCGTCTGACCGCTCATGCTCCAGCACCTGCTGCAGCGTGCCCAGCAGCTCGTCCCCGCACAGCCCGGCCAGCGTCAGCGCACGCCAGGCGATGCGCAGCTCCACGCCGAGCGCGGCCTCGTCCGGGCCATGGCCGCAGACGTCGCCGATCATGGCGTGCACGGTGCCGTCGGGGGTGCGGACGGCGTCGTAGAAGTCGCCGCCGAGCAGCGCCCGGGAACGGCCGGGGCGGTAGCGGGCGGCGAAGCGCAGCGCGGAGCCGTCCAGCAGGGGCGTGGGCAGCAGCCCGCGCTCCAGGCGGCGGTTCTCCTGCGCGCGCAGCCGGCCCTCGGCCAGCCGCCGCTCGGCCGTATCGGAACGTTTCCGCTCCACCGCGTACCGGATGGCACGGCTGAGCAGCCGGCCGTCCAGCTCTTCCCGGTAGAGATAGTCCTGGGCGCCCACGCGCACGGCCTCGGTGCCGCGCTCGGCGTCGCCGGAGCCGGTCAGTGCGAGCACGGCGTGCCGGGGCGCGAGCCTCAGCACATGCCGGAGCACGGCAAGCTCGTCGTCCGCGTCGCTGCCACCGGGCGCGGGCAGCGCGAGGTCCAGCAGGATGCAGTGCACGTCGTCGGTGAGCAGCCGCTCGGCCTCGGTGAGGTTGCGGGCGGTGCGCACGCGGATCGGCTTGCCGGCGGGGTCCAGCAGATCGGGCACGATCGGCGAGCCGGCCGGATCGTCCTCGATCAGCAGCAGGGTGAGAGTGGTGCCGGTGGGTGTGGCGTCGCGGTGGGCCTCTTCCTTGAGGGGGCCGCCGACTGCGGAGGCGGCCTGCGCCTGACCACTCTCCACGGCCGGGATCGCTCTCTGCCGCGGTACGGGTACGGGCATCTCTTGGGTTCCTTCCCTCCCCCCGAGGGCATGGCGGCGTCGAGGGTCTCGAAGCCACCGACGGGGACCATAGCGGCATTGACCGCCCCGATGGAATGGTGTGAGCCGCGTCGCTCGCGCGCAGGCCGCTGTCATATGCCGCGTTCCGTACGACAGTTGGACAGGGTGCCCCGGCCCGGGGGATGACGAAGCTCACGTCCGGCCCGGATACGGGCGGCGGGTTGGTGGAGTGGGTCACATGGCGTGGGTCACGGGGATTGCCCGCGGGAGCGACCAGCCGCGGCGAAAGCCGCACCCGGAAGACGGCCGCTTCTCAACGGCGCTGCACCGCCCCTCAACGGCGCTGTACCGCCTCTCAACGGCCCTGTACTGCCCCGCGCCCCGGCCGGAGGCCTACGCGTCCGGTCGTACGACCCCCAGGATCGGCATCGAACCGGCGCCCGCGATCGTCACCGTACGCCCCGGGCGCGGGGCCTGGATGATCGCGCCGTCGCCGATGTAGAGGGCGACGTGGCTGGCGTCGTCGAAATAGATGATGAGGTCGCCCGGGCGCATGTCCTGGATGCCGACGTGCTGGAGCTGTTTCCACTGCTCCTGCGAGGTGCGCGGGATGGGGTGGCCGGCCGCCGCCCAGGCCTGGGAGGTCAGGCCGGAGCAGTCGTAGGACTGCGGGCCCTCGGCGCCCCACACATACGGCTTGCCGAGCTGCTCGGTGGCGAACGCGATGGCCTTCTCGCCCTGCGCGGACGCCTTGCCGTGGATCTTCTTGAGAATGCCGGTGTCCAGCCAGTCCGTCTGCGCCTTCAGCGCGGCCTGCTGCTCCAGCTGGTCTAGCTGCTGTTGCTCCTTCTTCTGCAGCTTGGATTCCAGCTTCTTCGCGGCGTCGATCTGCTGCTGGACCTTCTTCTGGGCGGCGGCCTTGTCCTTGCGGTCGGCGTCCAGTTTCTTCCACTGGTCGGCGGCGTCGGCGGCGTACGCCTGCAACTGTTTCTGGGTGCTGGTCAGTTCGCTGATCAGCGACTTCGTTGCCCGCTGGCCCTGCAGGAGCAGTCCGGCCCCGTCCAGGACCTGTCCGGGGTCGTCACTGAGCAGGAACTGGGCGGTGGGCGGGATGCCGCCGGTGCGGTACTGGGCGCGGGCGGCCGCGCCCGCCTGGTCCTTGAGCTTCGTGAGCGTCTGCTGTCCCTCGTCGATCTTCTTCGCCAGCGCGACGATCTCGGCGGACTGCTGCTTGGCCTTCTCCTCGGCCGCGTTGTAGGCGTCGGTGGCGACGGCCGCGTCGTGGTAGAGCTTGTCGAGCTGCTCGCGGACCTTCTCAAGGTCCTTGCCCGGCGGGGGAGTCGGGGTGGTGCTCGGACTCGGAGAGGTGTTCGGGGTCGGTTTCGGGGCGGCGAAGGCCGTGCCGGGCGCGCCCAGCACGGTCACCGCGCAGACCACGGTCACGGCGGCCGAGAGGATGCTGCGCTTGCCCCAGCCCGTCACAGATGCCCCCAAGCTGATTTACCGTCAGTAACTTATGGTGCCTCGGGGATGGTGCCACGTCGCGGCTCAAAGCGACAGAGGTAGGTGTTTCCCCCCGTACCGCCCGGTCATGACGATCTCCCCGCCGGTGTGACGAACGACGCGCGGGATTCGTTCCACCCCACAGCCCCCGAAAGGGTGATGGCGTCCTCGCAACCGGAGAGGTCAGGTCCTCGGCGCCAACGCCGCCCACGCCACCGTCACTTCGCCCTGCCGCCAGCGGGCCGGGGAGTCCGTCACCGGCCAGTCGGTCGTCAAGTCCCGTACCGTGCACAGCCAGCGCTGCCGGGCGCCGTAGGAGGCGTAGGGCGCGGCGGCGGCCCAGGCGCGGTCGAAGTCGCGCAGGAAGGCGTGCACCGGCTCGCCGGGGACGTTCCGGTGGATCAGCGCCTTCGGCAGCCGCTCGGCGAGGTCGGACGGCTGTTCCAGCGAGCCCAGCCGGGCGGCGAAGGTCACGGTCCGCGGCCCCTCCGGGCCGAGTGCCACCCACACGTGCCGCCGTCCGATCTCGTCGCACGTCCCCTCGACCAGCAGCCCGCCGTGCGAGCCGGCGCCGGCCGGAGCCAGTCGCGCGCACAGCCGCGCCCAGACGGCGGCGACCTCGGCCTCGTCGTACTGGCGCAGCACATTGGCGGCCCGTATGAGCAGCGGCCGTCCGGGCACCGGGACCTCGAAGCCGCCGTGCCGGAAGGCCAGCCCCTCCCGTTCGTACGGCCGCGCGGCCGCGACCCGCTCCGGTTCGATCTCGACGCCGACCACGCGCGCGCGTGGCGCCGCGGTCCGCAGCCGGCCGAGCAGTTCGACGGCGGTCCAGGGCGCGGCGCCGTAGCCGAGGTCGATCGCCAGCGGGTCCTCGGCGCGGCGAAGTTCGGCGCCGTGGGTCGCAGCGATCCAGCGGTCCATACGGCGCAGCCGGTTGGGGTTGGTGGTCCCGCGCGTCACCGTGCCCACGATGGGGGTCCCCCTGCTCGGGCGAAGCCGAGAGTGGGGGAGGGATGCGGCGCGGGCTGTCATGCGTACGAGGGTAAGCGGGTTCGCGGACGCGCCCCGCCGAGGCGACCACATTCGAACTGTCGATCGAATTATGGCAATGATTAGGTAAAGCGACTTGATCGGGAAATGGCCGGGCGCCCGTCCGCTGTTGGACCTCCCTGGAGGGCGAGGTCGTTCCTCCGTTCGGCATGCCCGCAGCAAGGAGGACCGCCACGTGAGCCAGTACGTCAGCAGGCTCGGGCGACGTTCCCCGTCGGCCGCGTCACTACTGAGGCTCCACCGCCGGCCCCGCCGGGTCGCGATGCTCTCCGTGCACACCTCTCCGCTCCACCAGCCCGGCACCGGCGACGCCGGCGGCATGAACGTCTACATCGTGGAGCTGGCCCAGCGGCTCGCAGCCCTGGGCATCGACGTCGAGATCTTCACCCGGGCCACGGCAGGCGGCCTGCCTCCCGCGGTGGAGCTGGCCCCCGGCGTCCTCGTCCGGCACGTCGACGCGGGCCCCTACGAGGGCCTTGCCAAGGAGGACCTCCCGGCCCAGCTGTGCGCCTTCACGCACGGCGTGATGCAGGCCTGGGCCGGCCACCGCCCCGGCTACTACGACCTCGTCCACTCCCACTACTGGCTCTCCGGCCATGTCGGCTGGCTCGCCGCCCAGCGCTGGGGCGTCCCCCTGGTGCACGCCATGCACACCATGGCCAAGGTAAAGAACGCCAACCTGGCCGACGGCGACACTCCCGAGCCCGCCGCCCGGGTCATCGGCGAGACCCAGATCGTGGCCGCCGCCGACCGGCTCATCGCCAACACGGCGGAGGAGGCCGGCGAGCTGGTACGGCACTACGCCGCCGACCCCGAGAAGGTGGCCGTGGTCCACCCGGGCGTGAACCTCGACCGCTTCCGCCCGGACGACGGCCGCGCGGCGGCCCGCGCCCGCCTGGGACTGCCCCCGGACGCGCTGATCCCGCTCTTCGCGGGCCGTATCCAGCCCCTGAAGGCCCCGGACATCCTGCTGCGCGCGGTGGCGGTGCTGCTGGACGAGCGCCCCGAGCTTCGCACCCGCATCCACGTCCCGGTCGTCGGCGGCCCGAGCGGCAGCGGGCTCGCCAAGCCGGAGGGGCTGCAGAAGCTCGCCGCCCGGCTCGGCATCGCGGACGTCGTACGGTTCCGCCCGCCGGTCGGCCAGGAACAGCTCGCGGACTGGTTCCGGGCCGCGTCCGTGCTGGTCATGCCGTCGTACAGCGAGTCCTTCGGGCTGGTCGCGATCGAGGCGCAGGCGGCCGGTACGCCGGTGCTCGCGGCCGCGGTCGGCGGGTTGCCGGTGGCCGTGCGCGACGGCGAGACCGGCTTCCTCGTGAACGGCCACAATCCCGCCGACTACGCGCGCGTGCTGGACCGTCTCGCCGACGCGCCGGACCTCTCGGCGACCATGGGCCGGGCCGCCGCCCGGCACGCGCGGTCCTTCGGCTGGGACCGGGCGGCCGCCGCGACCGCCGACGTCTACACGGCCGCGACCCAGTCGCACCGCCGTCGCGTACGCTCCCACCATGGGTGATGTGGAGAGGGCCGCGCAGGTCATCGAGGCGGTCCTCAAGGACGCCGAACTGGAGTGGGAGAGCCCCGAGCCCGGGAACTACGTGGTCAAGCTCCCCGGTACGCGCAAGCTCTCCACGACGGTCTCCTTCCTCGTCGGCCGCCACTCCCTCTCCCTCAACGCCTTCGTCGTCCGGCACCCCGACGAGAACGAGGCCGGCGTCCACCGCTGGCTCCTGGAGCGCAACCTCAAGCTGTACGGCGTGAGTTACGCCGTCGACCGCCTCGGCGACATCTACGTCACCGCCCGCCTGCCCCTCGCCTCCGTCACCCCCGACGAGATCGACCGCCTCCTCGGCCAGGTCCTGGAGGCGGCCGACGGCGCCTTCAACACCCTGCTGGAACTGGGCTTCGCCTCCTCCATCCGCAAGGAGTACGCCTGGCGGGTGTCCCGCGGCGAGTCCACACGCAACCTGGACGCGTTCAGGCATCTGATCGAACGCTCCGCTGACTGACTTACGGTTCGCCCCCTTCCCTCTGCTGCCCGGGCAGTGGCATGCTCACCGCCGACGAGAACCTGAACGTCGTTCATATCCATGAATATGAAGGGGCGGATGGGCATGAGCAGCGCGCAGCCGAGCGGCACGCACCTCACAAGACGGACCCTGCTGGCCGGTGCCACCGCCGTGGCGCTCGGGGCCGCGACCGGTACCGCACGGGCGGCGGAATTCCCCTCGCTGTGGCAGGAGTTCAGGCGCACCCCGTTCACCCATCCGCAGATCCCCTACGTCGGCCGGTCCGGCCGCCAGGGCGGAGCCACCCGCTTCCCGCGCCCCCGGACCGTCGCCGACGTCACGGACTACGGCGCCGTACCCGACGGCACCACCGACTGCGCCCCCGCGATCAACCGTGCCATCGCCGCCGCCGGAAGGGCCGGCGGTGGCACGGTCACCATCCCGCCCGGCACCTTCCGCATCGACGACGTGATCCGCATCGGCGACTCGAACGTCGTCCTGCGCGGCGCCGGCAGCGACCGCACGACCCTCCACGCGACGAAGTCCCTGACCGAACTGATCGGCGTCTACGGCTCACGCTACGGCGGCGACAAGTCCGCCTGGTCCTGGGCGGGCGGCCTCATATGGCTGGCGCCGAAGGCCCGTTGGGACTCCCTGGTGGCCGCGATCCGGTCCCGTGCCTGGCCCTTCGAGGGCTGGACCGGCAACAAGCGGGACGAGTGGACGGCCCTGACGGCGGTGGAACCGGCCGAGCGGGGCTCCTGGACCGTCACCGTCGCCGACGCCTCGGCCCTGCACCCCGGCCGGCTCGTCCTCCTCCGCCTCGCCGACGACCCCGCCCACACCCTCCTGCAGCACATGGCGGGCGGCGGCCCGGGCCCGGCGTCGTACACCTGGGACGACAAGACGAAACTGCTGTCGTACATCCCCTACGAGTGGCCGGTGCGCATCGCCCGCGTCCGGGGCCGCCGGATCACCCTCGAACGCCCGCTCCCGCTGGACCTGCGTCCCGAGTGGAGCCCGCAACTGACCACCCATGTACCGGAGTTGACCGGATCGGCGGTCGAGGGCCTGACGCTGGACGTGCTGCAGACCCCGATGTCCCCGCACCTCCTCGACAAGGGCTACAACGGCGTGGTCCTGCAGTGCGCCTACGACTGCTGGGTGGACGACGTCACGGTCCGCAACGTCGACAACGGCTTCGGCCTGGTCGCCGCCTCCGCCTGCACCCTGCGCCGCACGCGCATGGCCGGCCGCGGCTCGCACCACCCCTACTTCTGCCGCGAGGGCTCCCACGACAACCTGATCGAGGACTTCACCATCGAGCAGCGCACGGTCCCGGCCCCGCCGAACACACAGTTGCACGGCATCAACGTCGAGGGACTGTCGTCGTACAACGTCTGGTCGCGCGGCGAGATGCGGATGGGCACCTTCGATTCGCACCGCGGCCTGCCCTTCGCGAACGTCCGCACGGACATCACCGTGAACAACAACGGCCGCCACGGCGGAGACGCCGGCGCGGGCCCGCTCTTCGGCGCCCGCTTCACGCACTGGAACATCCGGGTCACCAACGGCCGCGCGGGCCTGATGAAGATCGACGGCCTGGCCCCGTACTCGGCGACCGTGGGGCTGAACGAGGTGAGCGAGTTCGACCAGATCGACGTCCCCGACTTCACCGGCGATCTGCACTCCCGACTGGAGCTGTACGGCACGACGGATGCCGTACGCCCGCGCAACCTGTACGACGCTCAGCGCGAGCTGCGCCGATAGCGCCCTGGCGTGACGCCCACCAGCTTCTTGAAGTGCCGGGTGAGATGGGCCTGGTCGTAGAACCCGGCGGCCGAGGCCGCCTCGCCCGGCGCCAGCCCGTCCAGCAGCAGCCGCCGGGCCCGCCCGACCCGCCGCGACATCAGGTACTGGTGCGGGGCGATGCCGTACGCGCCGCTGAACGCCCGTACCAGATGGGCGGGATGGGCGTGCAGCAGCCGCGCCGCCTCCTCCAGCGAGACACCGTCGACGACCCGGGCGTCGAGCAGCTCCCGCAGCGAACGGGCGAGAACGGGGTCCGGGCGGTGCTCCGCCGTGGCCGTCCGCCGCAGATGCTCGCACAGCCGCTCCCCGACGAGGCTCAGCCTGCTCTCCGCCTCCAGTTCGTCGCCGGGGTGGGCGAGGGCGCCGTGCAACTGCCCGACGCGCAGCCGCAGTACGGGATCCCGGAGACCGGGTGTGTCGACGGCGCGACCGATGAGATCGCTGCCGAGACGGCTGGTGTCGAGGTAGACGACCCGCTTGCGGAAGCCGTCCGGGGTCGCGGGGGAGCCGTTGTGCGGCACGTGCGGCGGGAGCAGGGTGACGGTGCCGAGCGGGGTGCCGTGCTCATGCCGGTCGAGGTCGTACCGTACGGCCCCGTCGTCCACGATGAGCAGCGTCCAGGCGTCGTGGACGTGCATCGGATAGGCGTACTCGGTGAAGTGGGCGTGGAAGACCTCCACGACACCCGGGACGCGCGGGCGCCAGGCGGATACTTCCTGCTGGTCAGCCACGCAAAAAACGTACAAGACCCGGCACCGGACCGTCCGGCAGTCTCACTGCATGAACACCGAACCGATCCCCACCGAGCCTGTCCGCTTCGACACGAAGATCGCCGTACTGCTGCGCGCGGACCTGGAGCCCTGGCAGGGCCTCAACGTCACCGCGTTCCTGGTCAGCGGCCTCGGCAGCCAGGTCCCCGAGGTGATCGGCGAGCCGTACGAGGACGCGGACGGTGTCGGCTACCTCCCCATGTTCCGCCAGCCGGTGCTGGTCTTCGAGGGCTCGAAGGAGATCCTGAAGGCAGCCCACGACAGGGCACTGAGCCGCGCCCTGCCCCGCGCCGTCTTCACTGCGGACCTGTTCACGACGGGCAACGACCGGGACAACCGCGCGGCGGTGCGGGCCGTACCGACCGCCGAGCTGGACCTGGTGGGGCTGGCGGTGTACGGCGCGCGGGGCGTGGTGGACAAGGTCCTCAAGGGCGCACGGATGCACCCGTGAGGCCCCCGGTCCGGATCAGTCGAACATGCCGGGCTGGTAGTCGCCGGCGGGCTGCTGGACGATGACGTTGATGCGGTTGTACGTGTTGATCAGGGCGATCAGCGAGACGAGGGCGGCGAGCTGGTCCTCGTCGTAGTGCTTGGCGGCGTTCGCCCAGACCTCGTCCGGGACCCCGCCGGCCGCGTCCGCGATACGGGTGCCCTGCTCCGTCAGCTCCAGCGCGGCCCGCTCGGCGTCCGAGAACACCTTGGCCTCCCGCCAGGCCGCGATCATGTGCAGCCGCTGCGCGGTCTCCCCGGCGGCGGTGGCGTCCTTGGTGTGCATGTCGGTGCAGAACCCGCACCCGTTGATCTGGCTGGCCCGGATCTTCACCAGCTCCTGCGTCGCGGCCGGCAGGGGCGAGTCCGAGACGACCTTCCCCGCCGAGTTGATGTACTTGAAGAACTTGCCGGTGACCGGGTTGGCGAAGATGTTCAGACGAGCGTCCATGGTGTGCTCCTGTGTGGTGGTTGCGGTGGTTACACCTAGCTGACGTACGGGCCGGAGGAGATGTGACACGCCTGCCGGTGACCCCGGGAGCGAGCCTGGAACGGAATCTGCACAGGGCGTACGCAACCCCGGAACGGACTGGTTCCGTTGGTGCCGAGTTGTCCGGACCGGCGCGGCGGTGGCAAGAGCTGTGGCCTGCCTGTGTGGCGCCGCATGTGGAGAAACCGCCCAGGAAGCGTGACCGCGTCCGCACGGATGGGGCACGCCGCGGGGTCAACTGGCCAGGGTCGGGCTTCGGTTGGCTGGATGGTCGGCGCGCTCCGTGGTTTGATCGCTCGCACCGCCGGAATCGCGCCAGGTGTCCGAAAGGGACGGCGCACGCCTGCGGCCGCGGCCCACCGTCTGTCCCCCGGCGGTGCCGCTTCCCCCTGTGGACCATCATGCGAAGGGCAGTTTCCCCATGAACTCCGCTCACCAGGTTGAGACCCTCGAGATCTCCGACGCCGACCTCGACACCGTCGCCGGCGGCCTGATGCCCGAGGTCACCCTCTCCCTCGACGACACGACCCTCAGCAGCGCCGACGCCCTGTCCCAGCTCAGCGCCGTCCAGGGAGAGGCCCTGGGCGCCCTCGGCCAGACCCACCAGGTCGGCTTCAACGCCTCCCTCTGATCGTCCCGATCAGCGCACCCAGCCCCCTGCCGGAGGAGACTCCAGGGCAGGGGGCTCGGTCATGTCTCCGGCGATTCTTTCGTGCAAATCTTTCGGCGGGGGGCGCCCATTCGGGTGGCGCCATGTGCGCCCCTATTCGGGTGCTTGTGCGCACGTCACCGCTTCTCGTGTGTGGACCGGCGGCATACCTCTGGCAACCACACATCCACCGAAGGAGACGCTTTATGCGTACACGTACCGTGCTGGCCGCCATCGCCCTCACCGGGACCGTTCTGCTCGGAGGTGCGGCCCAGGCCCTCGCCGACAACAACGACGGCATGGGCGACCTCATGGGTAGCGGCGGAAACGTCATGGGGAACACCGGAAACGCCATGGGGAACATGGGGAACAGCGGAGGGGATTTCGGGAGCGCCTCTCACGGTAAATCCGATTTCGGCCCGAAGACGTCCGGCTTCGGCCATGTCGGGGGAATTTTCGACAAGGCCGTCGGTAACTGACTGCCGGACCGTGCCCCCATTTCCCGCCCCGCCCCGTGCCGTGACGCTCTCGGTGCGGGGCGGGGGTGTTCCCCTGCATGTGACGGCACGGGACGGCATGTGACGGCACCGGTCGGCACTGGTCGTGGGACAGCGCTCCCGGGGCTCAGACCGTACGGACCTCGGGCTCGGTGTCCACGGCCGGAGCGGGCGCCGCGGGGCTCTTCTTCGGCAGCCCCCGCATGAGCACCGCGTACCCCAGCCCCGCGACCGTCCCCACCACGGCGCACATCCCCCACAGCCACCGCGCGCCCAGGCGGTCGATGACCGCGCCGGACATCAGCGGTGCGACCAGCGCGGCGACGGACCACGACAGCGTGTACACGCCCTGGTAGCGCCCGCGCCCGTGCACCGGAGAGAGCCGTACGACGAGTCCGGTCTGGGTCGGTGCGTTGACGATCTCGGCGAGCGTCCAGACGCACACGGTGACCATGAAGACGCCGACCGACCCGGCGAAGGCAGTGAGTCCGAAGCCGTAGCCGGCGAGCAGCGAGGAGACGACGAGCAGGGTGCGCGGATCGCGGTGCTCGATGAACCGGGTGACCGGGATCTGCAGGGCGACGATCAGGATGCCGTTGACGGCGATGGCGAGGCCGTAGTCCGCGGGCGAGAAACCGGCCCGCCCCATGGCCACCGGCAGCCCCACGGACCCCTGCTGGAAGATCAGCGCGACCAGGAAGGACAGTCCGACGACGGCCATGTACCGCCCGTCGCGCAGCACGGTGCCGAGACTGACGGGGCTGTCCGTCTCCTTCGCATGAGCCGTGGGCCGGGACTCGGGCACCTTCAGGAAGACGACGAGCGCGCAGGCCAGGGTCATCCCGGCCTCGATCAGGAACCCGGCGAGATAGCTGAACTCGGCGATGAACCCGGCGGCCATGGAGGAGACGGCGAACCCGAGGTTGATGGCCCAGTAGTTCAGCGAGAACGCCCGCACCCGGTCCTCGGGCCTGACGATGTCGGCCATCATCGCCTGCACGGCCGGCCGGGAGGCGTTGGAGGCCATGCCGACGAGGAAGGCGACGGCGGCGATGGCGACCGGGTCGGTCATGAAGCCGAGCAGCGCGACCGATGCGGCCGTGGCGGACTGGGCGATGAGCAGGGTGGGCCGCCGTCCCAGCCGGTCGGCCATGACTCCGCCCCCCAGCGAGGAGACGACCCCGCCGAGCCCGTGCAACGAGGCGACGAGACCGGCGTACGAGGCCGAGTAGCCGCGGTCGAGGGTGAGGTAGAGGGCCATGAACGTGGCCACGAAGGCGCCGAGCCGGTTGACGAGGGTGCTCGTCCACAGCCACCAGAACTCACGGGGTAGCCCGGAGACGGTCTCCCGGGCAGCACGTCGAAGACGAGCGGCTGACATGAAAAGACCCCCCATGGATCACAGGACGCCCCGATACGGGCCCTGTAAGTAGCGCAAGCGGTGGCCACAAGTTACAGCGGAGGGTTGACGGTGACCACTCAATTAACAGATGCCGTCAACGGTCCATCCCTCGACCGGTCCGGGCGGGCGCGGGAACGGGTGGATTACGCTCTTTCCCATGGCCGACGCACCGTACAAGCTGATCCTCCTCCGCCACGGCGAGAGCGAGTGGAACGCGAAGAACCTGTTCACCGGCTGGGTGGACGTCAACCTCAACGAGAAGGGCGAGAAGGAGGCAGTCCGCGGTGGCGAGCTCCTGAAGGACGCCGATCTCCTCCCCGACGTGGTCCACACGTCCCTCCAGAAGCGCGCGATCCGTACGGCCCAGCTGGCCCTCGAGGCCGCGGACCGCCACTGGATCCCGGTCCACCGCAGCTGGCGGCTGAACGAGCGCCACTACGGCGCCCTGCAGGGCAAGGACAAGGCGGCCACGCTGGCCGAGTTCGGCGAGGAGCAGTTCATGCTCTGGCGCCGCTCCTACGACACCCCGCCCCCGCCGCTCGCGGACGACTCCGAGTTCTCCCAGGCGAACGACCCCCGTTACGCCTCCATCCCGCCGGAGCTGCGCCCGGACACGGAGTGCCTGAAGGACGTGGTCGTCCGGATGCTCCCCTACTGGTACGACGGCATCGTCCCCGACCTGCTGGCCGGCCGCACGGTCCTGGTCGCGGCCCACGGCAACTCGCTGCGCGCCCTGGTCAAGCACCTGGACGGCATCTCCGACGCCGACATCGCGGGCCTGAACATCCCGACCGGCATCCCGCTTTACTACGAACTGGACGAGAACTTCAAGCCGACCACCCCCGGCGGCAAGTACCTCGACCCCGAGGCGGCCGCGGCGGCCATCGAGGCGGTCAAGAACCAGGGCAAGAAGAAGTAACCGCCCACGAAAAGCCCCCTACCTGCAGTTTCTCTGCTGGTAGGGGGCTTTCCGGCAATCCGGTGCAGAGGTCGCTGTGTGCTGTTGTTTTCTAGTCGGCCTCGTCCGGTGATGGTTTCGCCGCGATGACATGCCCGTTCCTGCCGTGATGACCCGGTCTGCCGTTATGACCCCTTCTGCCGTCATAGCCGTTTTCCCCGTGCCGCCCCGGTCTGCCTTGCGGGCCGGTAGGGCCAGGCGGGCCGGAGGGGCCGGGCAGGCCGGGTGTGATGCCCTCCCCTTGGAGGGCGACGCGCCGTGCCTGGAGTCTGTCGAGCTGCTGCTGGTGGGCGACGAGCAGGGCTGACTGCACGACAAGCGCGACGGTCAGCACTGCGCCGAGCACAAGGGGGCGCCGCGGGCTGCGCAACGCCTCGACTACGCTTCTCACGCTGTTCCTCACTCTGTGTGACGGCGAAGACCGTGGGGCCGAACATTCCCCGGCTCATGACGAGGAGCTGCCCGGGAGGGTCCTGCCCGTGCATTCCCCCTGCGGCCGAGGGCCTAGCCCGGGCAGACGGCGTCCTTCCCGTCTTTCCCGTCCTTCCCGTCATGACCGTCCTTCCCGTCCTTGCCGTCCCTCCCGTCATGACCGTCCTTCCCTGGCGGGCCGACAGGGCCGGCCGGACCGCGAGGACCTGGCGGACCGGACGGACTGGACTCGATGTGCTCCTGCTGGCCGACGGGCTGCGCCTGCAGATCGACGATCTGCATGTGCTGGGTGAGGAGCAACGCTGACTGCACGACGAGTGCGACGGTCAGCACTGCGCCGAGCACAAGGGGGCGCCGCGGGTTACGCAGCGCTTCAATCACGCTTCTCATATGATTCCTCACGCTGAGTGACGGAGAAAGCATAAAAGATGAGAACATGAATGAGGTGGATCTCAGCGTGGAGTGTCTTCCCGGCGACCCCGAACGGCCCACTTCTGCCGAGCACCGCGCGGAGGCGCTGACCCGATCAGCGGCCGGGTTGTGCGGGAACGACAAGGGCCGGTGTGCAGCGCATGCCGCGTGCACACCGGCCCTCGTGACGCCGTGCCGCCCTCAGCCGCACTGGCAGGGGCCACCCGACTGGCAGCCGCAGCCGCAGCCTGAGCCGCAGCCGCACGCACCGATCAGCGGAAGGTTCCTCGTTTCGGCGGGCTGGTCGGTCTCACGCTCCCGCGTGGGGTCGGGCGTAGTGCTGGGGGATTCGGCCATGGGTCCCTCCTAGACGCTGGGGCAGGGGTGCCCTCGCCTATTTCATGCCCGCTTCCCTGGGCGCATCAACGGCGCACGGAGGCGCTCACGCGTCCACGCGCCCCCGACGCCACTCCGGAAGCCCCGGAAAGCGCCGGAAGCCCCGGGAAGCCTTGAGAAGCTGCCCCGGAAATCCGGATGCCCGGATGCCCGGAGGCCGCGCCCCGCGGGGTCAGGATCCCTCGACTCCCGTGACCGGCTGGATGTCCGGCTGCAGTTCGTCCGCGTGCTCGCCCGTGACCAGGTATACGACACGCTTGGCGACGGCCACCGCGTGGTCGGCGTAGCGCTCGTAGTAGCGGCCGAGCAGGGTGACGTCCACCGCGGTCTCGATGCCGTGCTTCCAGCGCTCGTCGATCAGGTGCTGGAACAGCGTGCGGTGCAGCAGGTCCATCTCGTCGTCGTCCTGCTCCAGCTGCATCGCGAGGTCGACGTCCTTCGTGATGATCACCTCGGCCGCCTTCGCCATCAGGCGCTGCGCGAGCTGCCCCATCTCCAGGATCGTGGCGTGCAGGTCCTGCGGGACCGCACGGTTGGGAAAGCGCAGCCGGGCCAGCTTCGCCACGTGCTGGGCGAGGTCGCCGGAGCGCTCCAGGTCGGCGGACATGCGCAGGGAGGTGACGACGATCCGGAGGTCGGTCGCCACCGGCTGCTGGCGGGCCAGCAGGGCTATCGCCCGCGCCTCCAGGTCGTGCTGGAGTTCGTCGACCTTCTGGTCCGCCTCGATCACGCTCTCGGCCAGCTTCAGGTCGGAGTCCAGGATGGCGGTCGTGGCGCGCCCGATCGCCG
The DNA here is from genome assembly GCF_000497445.1 of Streptomyces roseochromogenus subsp. oscitans DS 12.976. Taxonomy (NCBI): domain Bacteria; kingdom Bacillati; phylum Actinomycetota; class Actinomycetes; order Kitasatosporales; family Streptomycetaceae; genus Streptomyces; species Streptomyces roseochromogenus. Next base: position 5,111,987 of record NZ_CM002285.1, read on the forward strand.
ACCCGACCAGCCGGGCCATCTCCACCAGACCGTCACCGATCGAGTCAAGTTCCTCGTGGTACGCGTCCCGCATCAGGGTTTTCCTCTCCTACGTGCGTGTTCCGGGGTTCCCGGGGCTGTGACACCGAGTGGTCGGAGTCGGCCAATTGGACCAAGCGGACCGAGCGCCCCGTGGCAAAACCGGCGGTGCGAACCCCACGCTCCCACGCTGTGGCCTGTACGCGTCCGTTTCTGCCACCCCAAATGAACCAATACTGGCTCCAAGGTGAACTCTGGGCGACGAGTGTCCGAGGTCGCCCCTCGATGGCTGTGGTCTTGTCGTACGCCCTGCTTAACCTGGATGCATGGACGTGAACGCGGCGGTCGCCGCAGCGGCAGCGATCGCCGGGGTGCTCACCGGCGTCATCGCCATGCTGGCGTTCCGCTGGAGCGAGCGCGACCAGAAGCGACCGACCAGGACTTCCTTGCATATCGATCCCGTACTCCCGCCGGGCGTGGACACCGTGCTGTCCGTGCTCCGTTCCTCGGCCGTCGTCCTCGACGAGGCCGATGCCGTCGTCAAGGCCAGCTCCGCCGCCTACGCCCTCGGGCTGGTGCGGGGCGGCAAGCTCGCCATCGAGCCCATGCTCCTGATGGCCCGGGACACCAGACGGGACGGTGAGATACGCCAGGTCGAGCTGGATCTCCCCCGGCGCGGCACCGGACGCGGCGAGGCCCTCGCCGTCTCCGCCCGCGTGGCCCCGCTCGGCTCCCGCCTGGTCCTGCTGCTGGTCGAGGACCTGACGGAGGCCAGGAGAATCGAGGCCGTACGACGCGACTTCGTGGCCAATGTGAGCCATGAGCTGAAGACGCCCGTCGGCGCACTCTCCCTCCTCTCCGAGGCGGTCATGGACGCCTCCGACGACCCCGAGGCCGTACAGCGCTTCGCGGGCCGTATGCAGATCGAGGCGACCCGCCTGACCAACCTGGTCCAGGAGCTCATCGACCTCTCCCGGGTGCAGAACGACGACCCGCTGGAGGACGCGGAGCCCATCCGTGTGGACGAGCTGGTCGCCGAGGCCGTCGACCGCTGCCGCCACCAGGCCGGTACGAAGCAGATCACCATGGCCGCCGGAGGCACCGCCGATCTGCACGTCTGGGGCAACCGCGGCCAGCTGGCCGCCGCCCTGGGCAACCTCGTCGAGAACGCCGTCAACTACTCCCCGGCCCGCACCCGTGTCGGCATAGCCGCCCGCCGGGTCAACGCCCCCGGCGGCGACATGATCGAGCTGGCCGTGACGGACCAGGGCATCGGCATCTCCGACAAGGACAAGGAGCGCATCTTCGAGCGCTTCTACCGCGTCGACCCGGCCCGCTCGCGAGCCACCGGAGGCACCGGTCTGGGTCTCGCGATCGTCAAGCACGTGGTCGCCTCGCACGGCGGGGAGGTCACGGTCTGGAGCGCCGAAGGCCAGGGCTCCACCTTCACCCTGAGGCTGCCGGAGGCGGGTGCGGCCCGCGACCGCGCATCGCAGCACCCCGACCCCGACCTCGACGACGAGGCCGGCAACCCCGAGTCATCCCCGTACGAACCGCTTCCCGCCCCGGAGGTCCTTCCGTGACCCGAGTGCTCGTCGTCGAGGACGAGGAGTCCTTCTCCGACGCCCTGTCGTACATGCTCCGCAAGGAGGGCTTCGAGGTCGCCATCGCGGCCACCGGCCCCGACGGACTCGACGAGTTCGAGCGCAACGGCGCCGACCTCGTCCTCCTCGACCTGATGCTGCCGGGACTGCCCGGCACGGAGGTGTGCCGCCAGCTGCGCGGCCGCTCCAACGTCCCCGTGATCATGGTGACGGCCAAGGACAGCGAGATCGACAAGGTGGTCGGTCTCGAAATAGGAGCCGACGACTACGTCACCAAGCCGTTCTCCTCGCGTGAGCTGGTCGCCCGCATCCGGGCCGTCCTGCGGCGCCGCGGCGAGCCGGAGGAGGTCGCCCCGGCCGCCCTGGAGGCGGGCCCGGTCCGCATGGACGTCGACCGCCACGTGGTTACCGTCTCCGGCTCCAAGGTCGACCTCCCGCTGAAGGAGTTCGACCTGCTGGAGATGCTGCTGCGCAACGCCGGCCGTGTCCTGACCCGCATGCAGCTCATCGACCGCGTCTGGGGCGCCGACTACGTGGGCGACACCAAGACGCTCGACGTCCACGTCAAGCGCCTCCGCGCCAAGATCGAGCCGGACCCCGGGGCGCCGCGGTACCTGGTGACGGTGCGCGGTCTGGGCTACAAGTTCGAGCCGTAAACCGCACGCGCCGGCGAATACGAGCCGTAAACCGCTCGTATTCGCCGTACGGCGAAGGGCGGCACCCCGCGCTGGGGTGCCGCCCTCGTGTGTACGGCTGCTCAGTGGCCGGCGACCGACTGCGACGCCGAGTCGCTCGGGGTGGCGCCGGTGCCCGCCTTGTCGCTCGCGGAGGACGACGGGGTGGCCTTGCCGCCCTTGCCCTTGGCCGGCTTGCCGCTGGTGGACGGGGAGCCGCTCGCGCCCGGGACGCCGGTGGGGATCGCCGGGGCGGACGGGATCGTGCTCGGGCCCCACTTGTCGAAGTAGCTGGTGGCCGGCACCACGAAGGCCTGCAGGCTCACCGCACCGGTCTTGCTGAAGGTGAAGGTGATCTTCTGCGCGTTGCCGTCCTGGACCGACTGCCGGCCGTTGGGCAGCTCCGCGGAGGCGTTGCCGTTGCCGCCGAGAATCAGCGAGCCGTGCGCCGGGACGGTCAGGTTGCCGCCCTTGGCCGGGGTCAGCTTGACGGTCTGGCTGCTGCCCTCGACGGCGATGGACTGCAGGGTCTCGTCCGTGCCGCCCTGGTTGAACAGGGTCGCGGAGATCACCGCCGGACCCGTCGACTTCAGGTCGGGCTGGGTGATGACCATCGCGTTCTGGATCTTGATGTTGCCGACCGAGGTCGCCGCGTTGTCCGGCTTGACCTGCAGGGTCTGGGAGCCGTTGCCGGCGCCGCAGGCGGCGAGCGAGGCGATCGAGAAGACGATGGCGGAGGCGGCGAGGGCGCCGCGTCGAAGGCTGCTGCTCACGGCGGCGGCAACTCCTTGAACGCGCGGGCGGCTCCTCTTATAAAGCCACCCTAAGTGTCTGTCAGCGGGCTTAGGTTACCGAGCCGTCCCCAGGCGGCCGCACCCGACCCTCCCCAAGCGTTCGGCTTGCCTCCGGCTGGGGGTACCGCGCCCCCTCGTCACTCCCGTCACAAGTGACTCTCCAGTCACTTTGCCGGGCGCTCGTCCGCCATTCACATAACCGCTCGCAAAATTTCCGTGAAGGAATGCGGGATCCGTCGATGGCTCCCTTGATGACTCCGTCGATGACCGCTCTTGATGACCCTCTGGATGACCGCCTCGATATTGATCACGCGGCACCTGTCCGGCAGCCGTTGATCAATTCCGGAATCGGTCCGGATCGGCCTCACGGCACCGAACGGAGTAGCGGAAGTCGTACGCTTGGAAGTGGACAAAACGGGACGTTCGTCCACTTGGAGGCGGCTCCGGGAGTGTGTAACGTACGCGTTTCACCCCGCCCGAAGAGCCCCTCCGACCTGCGAATTCCCGCTTCCGCAGGCCCCTCGCAGCACGTTCCTGTCGCAGTTGTCAAGCCCCGAGATATGCCCTGACCTGCGAAAACGCCATTCAGAAGACGCCGTATCCGTGTTACCCTGGATAGCCACGGAAGGGGTACCTGTCACATGACGTTCAAGGTTGGCGACACCGTGGTCTATCCCCATCACGGGGCCGCGCTGATCGAGGCCATCGAAACTCGCCAGATCAAAGGCGTGGACAAGACCTACTTGGTGCTGAAGGTCGCCCAGGGTGACCTGACGGTGCGTGTGCCAGCGGACAATGCTGAGTTCGTGGGCGTGCGTGATGTGGTCGGTCAGGACGGGCTGGACCGGGTCTTCGAGGTGCTGCGCGCACCGTATGCCGAGGAGCCCACGAACTGGTCCCGTCGCTACAAGGCAAACCTGGAGAAGCTCGCCTCCGGCGATGTCATCAAGGTCGCCGAAGTCGTGCGTGACCTGTGGCGTCGTGAGCGTGAGCGCGGGCTCTCAGCCGGCGAGAAGCGCATGCTTGCCAAGGCCCGCCAGATCCTGGTGAGCGAGCTGGCTCTCGCGGAGAACACGAACGAGGACAAGGCCGAGGCCCTGCTCGACGAGGTGCTCGCCTCCTGACGCACCACGGCAGCGAACCTTCGCTCCCGCCACGCTCAGCACGTTCAGCACAGTGAAATGCCGCGGTGCCCGATGACACTGACCCTGTCGCCGGGCGCTGCGGCATGTTCGTCCCCGGAAAAACCGCAAAACTTCACCACAGCTTCGGCAGCCGAAAACGGGGCGCCGAAACGCCCGCCGTACACCTCAGGGAAAATCCCCCTGTTTGATGTGCCGGGCCCGGGCAGATGGCTCGACCAGGGTCACGGAAAGGGTCCGGTCAAAGCGTCGCGCCCGGCACTCCTCCAGGCCATACCCACCTAGGTCGAGCACACAAACCTGACAGGAACCGATGTCTGACGAATCGCGCCCTTCGCCCGCGCAGACCCCCGTCGCCGCCGTGATTCCCGCCGCCGGCCGGGGCGTGCGCCTCGGCCCGGGCGCCCCCAAGGCGCTCCGCGCGCTGAACGGCACGCCCATGCTCATCCACGCGGTCCGCGCGCTCGCCGCGTCCCGCCATGTCTCCTTGGTGATCGTCGTCGCCCCGTCCGACGGCGCCGCCGAGGTCAAGTCCCTGCTCGACGCGCACGCCCTGCCCGAGCGCACCGACTTCCTGGTCGTGCCCGGCGGGGACACCCGGCAGGAATCGGTGAAGCTCGGCCTGGACGCCCTGCCGCCCGAGTACGGCGTCGTCCTCGTCCATGACGCGGCCCGCCCGCTCGTCCCGGTCGACACGGTCGACGCGGTCATCGAGGCCGTACGCGCCGGCGCGCCCGCCGTGGTCCCCGCGCTCCCGCTCGCCGACACCGTCAAGGAGGTCGAGCCCGCCGCCGAGGCCGGCGAGCCCGAACCGGTCGTCGCCACCCCGGAGCGCGCCCGGCTGCGCGCCGTCCAGACGCCCCAGGGCTTCGACCGGGCCACCCTGGTCCGCGCCCACGACACCGTCACCGACAACGTCACGGACGACGCGAGCATGGTCGAGCAGCTGGGGCTCACGGTCGTGGCCGTCCCCGGTCACGAGGAGGCCTTCAAGGTCACCCGCCCCCTCGACCTGGTCCTGGCCGAGGCGGTCCTGGCCCGCAGGAGGCTGAACGATGGCTTCTGAGGCCGGCTTCGTACTGCCCCTGCCGCAGGTCGGCATCGGCACCGACATCCACGCCTTCGAGGAAGGCCGCGAGCTGTGGTGCGCGGGCCTGAAGTGGGAGGGCGAGGGGCCGGGGCTGGCCGGGCACTCCGACGCGGACGTCGTCGCCCACGCCGCCTGCAACGCCCTCTTCTCCGCCGCCGGGCTCGGTGACCTGGGACAGCACTTCGGCACCGGCCGCCCCGAGTGGTCCGGCGCCCCCGGGGTGACCCTGCTCACCGAGGCCGCCCGGATCGTCCGCGCGGCGGGCTTCACCATCGGCAACATCGCCGTCCAGGTGATCGGCCCCCGCCCGAAGATCGGCAAGCGGCGCACCGAGGCCCAGAAGATCCTCTCCGCGGCGGCCGGCGCCCCCGTCTCCGTCTCCGGCGCCACCACGGACGGCCTCGGCTTCCCGGGCCGTGAGGAGGGGCTGATGGCGATCGCGACGGCACTGGTGGTCCATACCGGCTGAGGCCGCCGTTCCGCTCGTGATGCGGGTGAGCGGAGAGCGTGCGAGGGTACCCGGAGAGTCACCGCTGACCCAGGAGGTACCCATGCCCGCCACCCTGCCGGACCGGCTCAAGTCGCTGCTCGACAGCCCCGTCTTCATCGTGGTGGGCACGATCCAGCCCGACGGTCGCCCGCAGCTGTCCCCGGTGTGGGTGAAGCGCGACGGGGACCAGATCCTCTTCTCCACGACCGTCGACCGCCGCAAGAAGAAGAACCTCGACCGCGACCCCCGGGTGAGCGTCGTCGTCCAGGACCCCGAGACGCCCTACATCTACGGTGAGATCCGGGGTACCGCGGAGTTCACCACGCAGGGCGCCGGCGAGCTGATCGACGAACTGTCGGTGAAGTACACCGGCAAGAAATACGCAGACTTCAACCCGGCCTCCGCCAAGGACGCCGCCCGTGTGGTCGTCAGGATCACGCCGGAGAAGGTCGTCGGAATGTTCTGAGCCAAGCGGCACGAGGCACCACTGCACGCCCACTACCCTGGAGTGGTGACCATTCGCCTGTACGACACCAGCGCCCGGCAGATCCGTGACTTCACCCCGCTCAAGCCGGGTTGTGTCTCGATCTACCTGTGTGGCGCCACCGTGCAGGCGGCACCGCACATCGGCCACATCCGCTCGGGCCTCAACTTCGACATCATGCGCCGCTGGTTCGAGTACCGCGGCTATGAGGTGACGTTCATCAGGAACGTCACCGACATCGACGACAAGATCATCGCCAAGGCCCATGAGCAGGGCCGGCCCTGGTGGTCGATCGGGTACGAGAACGAGCGCGCCTTCAACGAGGGCTACACCGCCCTCGGCTGCCTGCCGCCGACCTACGAGCCGCGCGCGACCGGCCACATCACCGAGATGATCGAGATGATGCAGCGCCTGATCGAGCGCGGGCACGCCTACGCGGCCGACGGCAACGTCTACTTCGACGTACGGTCCTTCCCGCAGTATCTGGAGCTGTCCCGGCAGGAGCTGGACAACCTGCTGCAGCCGTCCGGCGAGGGCGAGACCGGCAAGCGGGACCCGCGGGACTTCGCCATGTGGAAGGCCGCCAAGCCCGGCGAGCCGACCTGGCCGACGCCATGGGGCCCCGGCCGCCCCGGCTGGCACCTGGAGTGCTCGGCGATGGCGCACAAGTACCTGGGCTCCGCCTTCGACGTCCACGGCGGCGGCCTGGACCTGATCTTCCCGCACCACGAGAACGAGATCGCCCAGGCCAAGGCCTACGGCGACGACTTCGCCCGGTACTGGGTGCACAACGCCTGGGTGACCATGGCCGGCGACAAGATGTCCAAGTCGCTCGGCAACAGCGTCCTCGTGTCCGAGATGGTCAAGCAGTGGCGCCCGATCGTGCTGCGCTACTACCTCGGCACCCCCCACTACCGCTCGATGATCGAGTACAGCGAGGAGTCGCTGCGCGAGGCCGAGTCCGCGTTCGCCCGGATCGAGGGCTTCGTGCAGCGGGTCACCGAGCTGGCCGGGAAGACGGTCGACCCGGCCGCCGAGGTCCCGCCCGCCTTCGCCGAGGCGATGGACGACGACCTGGGCGTCCCGCAGGCCCTCGCCGTCGTGCACACCACGGTCCGGCAGGGCAACAGCGCGCTGGCGGCCGACGACAAGGAGGCCGCCGTGGCCCGGCTCGCCGAGGTGCGGGCCATGCTCGGCGTCCTCGGCCTCGACCCGCTGGACGAGCAGTGGGCGGGGGAGTCCGACCAGAGCGAGGACCTGAACGGCGTGGTCGACAGCCTCGTCCGCCTCGTCCTCGACCAGCGCGAGTCCGCCCGCGCCCGCAAGGACTGGGCCACCGCCGACGCCATTCGCGACCAGCTCACCCAGTCCGGACTGGCCATCGAGGACAGCCCGCAGGGCCCGCGCTGGAGCCTCAAGTCCTGACCCCAGGTCATGAAGATCGACTGTGCCGCCCGGCCTCCCGGGCGGCACACTGCATAAGACGTACGTACGACGCTCAACACAAAGCTCACGGAGACAGGTAACTCATGGCCGCGAACAACCGCCGCATGTCCGGCAAGAAGGGCGCGCAGGTCGGCAGCGGCGGACAGCGGCGCCGGGGCCTGGAGGGCAAGGGCCCGACCCCGCCCGCCGAGATGCGCAAGGGCCACGCCAAGCAGCGCGCCGCCGCGGCCAAGGCCCGCCGCGCCCAGGGCCGCCCCCAGCAGCGCCGGGGCGCCGGCAGGTCGGCGTCCGAGATGGTCGTCGGCCGTAACCCGGTGGTCGAGGCGCTCCGCGAGGGCGTACCCGCCTCCACCCTCTACGTCCAGCAGTTCATCGACAACGACGAGCGCGTCCGCGAGGCCCTGCAGCTCGCCGCCGAGCGCGGCGGCATCAACCTGATGGAGGCCCCGCGCCCCGAGCTGGACCGCATGACGAACGGCCTCAACCACCAGGGCCTGGTCCTGCAAGTCCCGCCGTACGAGTACGCGCACCCCGAGGACCTCGCCGACGCGGCCTACGACGAGGGTGCCGACCCGCTGATCGTCGCGCTGGACGGCGTGACCGACCCGCGCAACCTCGGCGCCGTGGTCCGCTCCGTCTCCGCCTTCGGCGGCCACGGCGTGGTCGTGCCCGAGCGCCGCTCGGCCGGCATGACCGCCGGCGCCTGGAAGACCTCCGCCGGTGCGGCCGCCCGCACCCCGGTCGCCCGCGCCACCAACCTCACCCGCGCCCTGGAGGCGTACAAGAAGGCAGGCATCACGGTCGTCGGTCTCGCCGCCGACGGCGAGACCGAGCTCGGCGACCTGGAAGCCCTCCAGGGCCCGGTCGTCATCGTGGTCGGCAGTGAGGGCAAGGGTTTGTCCCGCCTGGTCGGCGAAACCTGCGACGTCCGCGTCCGGATCCCGATGCCGGGCGGCGCGGAGTCGCTGAACGCCGGTGTGGCGGCGGGCATCGTGCTCTACGAGGCGGCGCGCAGGCGTAGCTGACTTCGGCACGCGGACGGGATGGAACGAGGATTGAACACCCGTCCGGAACTTCACCCTTACGGGGTAATTCTGGCGCCCGCGTGGCGTTCGAGGCTGCTTTGACGGGGTCCGGACACATCCGTCCCGGTCAAAGCAGTGTCCTAACTCCACGTCACTCGGTTAGATGAGTGTGGACACCAGAACACCCCGCACACCCACGGGGGACCGCTCGTCGGGATTCCAGTCCGGGCCCGACGACGCTCCCGCGCTGAGCATGGTGAAGGTGCCGAGCGATCCGGCGCAGGTCATCGTCAACCACCCCAGCTTCCGCGTACAGCTGGGCCCGTCGGCGAAACGTACCCAGTCCCCGCGGATCGCCCGGCATCTGAGTGCCGACCCCGCCCGGATGCCCGTCGTGGGCGCCGCCGGCCGGTCGGGCGCCGCCGGCCGCCGCCGCCCCGTCGTGTGGAGCGGCAAGTCCGCCCCCGACGACACCGGCGCCCACCGCCTCCTCCAGGCCGTGCGGGGCAGCAGCGTCCGCCACGCCGACGAGCCCGAGCCCGGCGCCACCCAGGTCATCCCGCGCGTCGAGACCGGCTACGGCGACGGCTACGACGTACTGGACCATACGTCGGAGACCCCGGTCGTGGGCCACCAGCGCACCGCCCCCGACGACTCCGGGACCCGCCTGCTGCCCCCCATGCGCACGGAAGCCGGCGCCTACGACGACCCGCCCTATCCGGACGCCGGCTACGAGTCGTACGAGGACTTCGAGGACTACGACGACTACGACGAGTACGCCGAATCCGACCCCGACGCCCCGCGCCCCACCCGCCGCCACGGCGACGACCCGGCCCGGCACGCCTACTACCCCGGCCGCCGGATGAACCTCGGCGTCGTCCTCCTCCCCCTCCGCATCTTCCTCGGCTTCATCACCATCTACGCCGGCATGGGCAAGCTGTGCGACCCCGTCTACTTCGACGGCGGCAAGCGCGGCTCGATGGTCAAGTGGCTCAACACCCTGCACCCGTGGGACGTGGCCGAACCGCTGCGCCAGTTCGCCCTGCACCACCCGGTCGGCTCCGGCCTGGTCATCGCCTTCCTCCAGGTGGTCGTCGGCGTCCTCACGATCCTCGGCTGCTGGCAGCGCGTGGCCGCGGTCGTCGGTGCCCTGCTCTCGGCCGCCCTGATCGTCACCGTCAGCTGGAAGACGGTCCCCGCCTACGACGCCCCCGACATCATCTACCTCGCCGCCTGGTCCCCGCTGATCATCGCCGGCGCCCCCGTCTACTCCGTGGACGGCCGCCTTGCCGCCAGCGCCTGGCGCCGCCTCGGCCCCCGCGCCGACATCTGGGACCTGCGCAGCTACGTCCTGCGCCGCGGCGCCCTCATCACGGTCGTCACGGTCGGCCTCACACTGCTCGTCGGCTCTCTGCTCGGTGGCGCCGTACGCGACTCCAGCCGCGTGGTCGTCCCCGGCCCCGGCGAGGCCCCCCGCAACGACCAGCCCGGTTCCCCGCTCCCGCAGGGGCCCAGCCGACGGCACAGCCACAGCCCGTCCTCCTCCGGTTCGCCCACGGGCGGCGCCACCGCGGGCGCCAGCCCGTCCGGCCGGGCGGCGACCCCCGGCGCCACCCGCTCCGCCGGCGGTACGACCACGACGCCCAGCCAGACCCAGGGCACCACGGGCCAGATCCCGCCCCGCCAGTCCTCCCCGACCGGAGGCGCCCCGAGCACGTCGGCCGGCCCGACGAGCACCGGCGGCTCCTCGACCGGCGGCGGCTCGTCGACGAGCGGCGGCGGTTCGTCGTCCTCCGGCCAGGAGGGCCTGGTGGGCGGCCTGCTCGGATAGCCCACAGAGAACCTGCTCGGGCAGCCCACAGAGAAGGAGAGGGCCCCGTACCCAGTGGAGGTACGGGGCCCTTCCCTTTGAATCTCTTTGAACTGCTTCGAATCCCTTTGAACTACGTCAACTACTCAACTACCGCCCCAGCGCCGCCAGTTCCTTGGCCGCCTCCGTCAGATCCTTGGCCGTGTCGATGGCCCGCCAGTACGCCCCCTGGGGAATCGGGAACCCGAAGAGCTTCCGCTCACGGGCCAGCCCCGGAAACGTCGTCCGCTCGTGATCCCCCCGCTCCGGCAGCAGCGAGGCGAACCCGGGCGAGAAGACGTAGACACCCGCGTTGATCTCGAACGTCGACGGCGGGGCCTCGATGAAGTCGGTGATGTGCCCGAACCCGTCCGTCGTCACCGCGCCCCAGGGGATACGCGGACGTGCCAGCGCCAACGTGGCCGTGGCATCCCGCTCGGTGTGGAAGTCGGCCATGTCCCGCAGCGAGAAACGGGTCCAGATGTCGCCGTTGGTGGCGTACCAGGGCTGATCCGGGCGGGGCAGATGCGCGGCGGCGTACTTGAGGCCGCCGCCACGGCCGAGGGGCTCGGTCTCCACGACCGTGGTGACCGAGACGGGCAGGTCGGCGGAGTCCAGCCACTTCTGCAGGACCTCCGCGAGGTGGCCGCAGGAGACCACCACGTCGGTCACGCCTTCCTCGGCGAGCCAGATCAGCTGGTGGCCGATGATCGGAGTGCCCGTACCGGGGATCTCGACCATCGGCTTGGGCCGGTCGTCGGTGTAGGGACGCAGCCGGGAGCCCTGGCCACCGGCCAGGACCACGGCTTGAGTGGGGCGCGACGCGGCGTTGGGATGGGTCATGACCGCACTGTACGTGGCGCCCCACTCGGGCCGGCCGACAGCGGCACGCTTCTTGAGGAGCCGTTACAAGGAACAGCCGCCCCCGAGAGGAGCGTCAGCTGTGCGCGGCGAGCACGCCGGAGGCGAACGACGTGTCGCACACCGGGCGGGCGTAGGACTGGGCGCGGGAGGGGCCGTACATGCGCTCTGCGGCCTGGCCCAGGGCGCGGGCGATCGCGGCGCAGTGCCGGGCGAGCGAAGGGCGTCCGTTGACCGCCTGCTGGAGGTGGGTGAGGACGACCCCCGGGTTCTTCTCCTGGAGCTCACCCATCAGCTGGCTTCGGAGCACGTCCTGTGGGGCGCGCGAGACCCTCTTGGCGGAGACCCCCGCCGAGGAGACGTCCGAGGCGGCCAGCAGCGAGCTGGAGGGGCTTCCCGTCCAATTGACCCGGGTGACCGCGAGGGTCCCCGAGAGCACCAGGACGACGGGCAGGACGAGGGCGAGAGTGCGGCCGATCCGGCGGGCAGGGCCGCCCCGGTGGCCGCGTCGTGTATGCGGGATGGTGGAGTGCTTCACGCGTGTGAGGGTAGCGCGGGGTAATGATTTGGCGACATTTAGTCACCCTTTCGGGGGATGAAAAGGCACTTCTTTCTGGGTAAAGGGTTGACCAGCCGCGCCCGGAATGATCGCTGTGCCGGGGTATATCCGGGCGTAGTCGGCACACGAAAGGGGCCCCGCGGCGCTCTGCGGGGCCCCTTTCGTCAACTTCGGAGCAAATGCGCTGCTCAGTCGGAGAGGCGCTCACCCGTGGACGTCGAGAACACGTGGATCTCGCCCGGCCGCGGCACCACGTGCAGCGTGGAGCCCTTATCCGGCACCTGGCGGCCGTTGACCCGGACGACCAGGTCCTTGACCTCGCCGCCGACCTCGGCGGTGCCGTAGACGTACCCGTCGGCGCCCAGTTCCTCGACCACGTTCACCGAGACGGCCAGACCGGCCGGGGCGTCCGCGCTGTCCTTCGTCAGGGAGGCGGCGGCACCCCCGCCCAGCTCGACCACGTCGAAGTGCTCGGGCCGGACGCCCACGGTCACCGTGCGGTCACCCTTGTCCGAGGCCGCCTTCAGGGCCTCGCGGTTGACCGGGACGACGCTGTTGCCGAACTTCACACCGCCGTCGGTGATCGGCACCTCGACCAGGTTCATCGCCGGGGAGCCGATGAAGCCGGCGACGAAGAGGTTCGCGGGCTTGTCGTACATGTTCCGCGGCGAGTCGACCTGCTGCAGCAGACCGTCCTTGAGGACCGCCACCCGGTCGCCCATCGTCATGGCCTCGACCTGGTCGTGGGTGACGTAGACCGTGGTGATGCCGAGACGGCGCTGCAGCGACGCGATCTGTGTACGGGTGCTGACACGGAGCTTGGCGTCCAGGTTGGACAGCGGCTCGTCCATGAGGAAGACCTGCGGCTCACGCACGATGGCGCGGCCCATCGCGACACGCTGGCGCTGACCGCCGGACAGAGCCTTGGGCTTGCGGTCCAGGTACTCGGTCAGGTCGAGGATCTTCGCGGCCTCCTCGACCTTCTGCCGGATCTCCGCCTTGTTGACGCCGGCGATCTTGAGCGCGAAGCCCATGTTGTCGGCGACCGACATGTGCGGGTAGAGGGCGTAGTTCTGGAACACCATGGCGATGTCCCGGTCCTTCGGCGGCAGGTGCGTGACGTCGCGGTCGCCGATCCGGATGGCGCCGGCGTTGACGTCTTCGAGCCCCGCGAGCATCCGCAGCGAGGTGGACTTTCCGCAACCCGACGGGCCGACCAGGACGAGGAACTCGCCGTCCTCGATCGCGATGTCGAGCGAGTCGACGGCGGGCTTGGTGGAACCCGGGTAGATCCGGGTCGCCTTGTCGAACGTGACAGTGGCCATGGTGATGGGCCCCCTTCTACCGGCAGGAACGTGCCGGACGATCCGTTGTAGGAAGGTGGTGGTGTAGTCCACGCGGGTGAACTGGCTCACGACGGTACCTGCCGTTCACTCGCCCTGTCAGCACCAAGACGACTGTGAACTTCGCGGAAATTTTCGACAGGGACGGGCTCAGACCTGGGTACACTGCACGGGCGCCCATGCGCAGGCCTCCTTAGCTCAGCTGGTCAGAGCGCCGCTCTTGTAAAGCGAAGGTCGTCGGTTCGAATCCGACAGGGGGCTCCACACATGGGTACATGGAGTATGAAAAGTACCCATGTACCCACATTCGGGGAGGTGAACCCCGATGACGCTGCCTGTCCGACACCGGCACGGCAGTCTGCTGGAGAGGCCGTTCCACGCCTTTGGCTGGGGCGAGCCCGTCGCCGCCGAGTTCGATGAGCTGTTCGAGCGCATGAACCGGCTGCTGGAAGGCGCCGCCGCTGCCGCTCCCGCCGCGATGGCCTGGTCCCCCGCGGCCGACATGCGGGAGACCGACGACGCCTATGTGATCGAGGCGGAGCTGCCGGGAATCAAGCGGGACGACATCGACATCGAGATGAGCGCGCGCGAGCTGCGCATCACAGGTGAGTACAAGGAGCAGGAGCGCGAAGGTGTCCTGCGCCGCAGCACCCGCCGTAGCGGCCGCTTCGAGTACGGGGCCCTGCTGCCCGCCGACGTCAGGTCGGAGGACGTCCACGCGACGCTCTGCGACGGCATGCTGACCGTCACCGTTCCCAAGGCGCAGGCCACGAAGCCGCGCCACATCGAGATCGCCGAGTCCTGAGGACGCAGGTCCTGAGGATCGAAACGGGCGTGAGACGCGCAGGACGGCCCCGCCGGTCGTCCTGCGCGTCCTGCGCGGAGAGGCCGGCGATGGCCCGGATGGACGTCCGCGGTGACGACCTGGTCGTCCGTCTGACGTGGCGGGAACGGGTCGCCGCGCGGCGTGGTGACGTACGGGTGCCGCTCGCTGCGGTGTGCCGGGTGACCGTCGAACCAGCCTGGTGGCGCGCGCTGCGCGGTGACCCCCGGCGCGGGGTGTGGATTCCCGGGACCCGGTGCGTCGGCACGCGCGGCCACCTCGCCGGAGCGGACTTCGTCGTCCTGCGGCCCGGCAGACCCGTCGTATGCGTCGAACTGCGCCCCTCCGCCCCGTTCCGCCTCCTCGCCGTCTCCGCCCCGAACCGCTCGGAGGCGGCGGCCATGGCTGCCTCGCTGGTCCGGGCCGCACCGGAGATCGACGCCTCCACACCGTGCCGGCAGCCGCTTCCGGTGCCCGACGAGCGCGGTAAGGGGTGGCCGGAACTTCCGGCTGCCGACGAGAGCTGATCCCCTGATCAGGGACTCAGCGGAGTCGACGGGGCTTGGCGAGGTCGGTGGGGGCTGGGCGGAGTCGGCGGGGCTTGACGAGGTCGGTGGGGGCTGGGCGGAGTCGACGGCGGGCTCAGGAGTCGGTGGGGGCCCGGCGAAGCGGACGGGCTCAGCGGAGTCGATGGGGGCTGGGCGGAGTCGATGGGGCTCGGAGAGGTCGGTGGGGGCTGGGCGAAGCCGAC
>NZ_CM002285.1:5127679-5176922 GCF_000497445.1 Streptomyces roseochromogenus subsp. oscitans DS 12.976
CTTGGCGAGGTCGGTGGGGGCTGGGCGAAGCCGACGGGGCTTGGCGAGGTCGGCGAGGGCTTGGCGGAGTTGGTGGGGGCTGGGCGGAGTCGATGGGGCTTGGCGAGGTCGGTGGGGGCTGGGCGAAGCCGACGGGGCTCAGCGGAGCTGGCGGCGGGCTCAGCGGAGTCTGCGGGCGATCTCCAGTTGGCGGTCTTCCACCGGCTGGCCGTCCTCCACGTCCCACAGCGCGTTCTGCAGCAGCCGGCCCAGCGTCCAGGCGCGGGCCCGCTCCCGGTCCAGGCCGAGGACGTCCGTCAGCGCGTCGAAGCGCCACCGCACCTCGGCGGCCTCGAAACGGTTGTCCAGCGCGGGCCACAACTCGAAACCGGGATCACCGGCCAGCGGCTTGGGATCGATGGCCAGCCAGTCGGCGCGCTCGGCGGCGAGGACGTTCTCGTCATGCAGGTCCCAGTGCAGCAGCCGGTCGCCGGGCTCGGCGACGACCTCGCGCACGGCGGCCGCACAGTCCGCGACCAGACGGCGGACCCCCGGGTCCGGGATGCGCTCCAGCGCCCAAGGAGTCCGCTGCAGCATCGCCTCGGCGATGTCCCCGAGCCGCCGCATCCCGGGCGGCGCCGGGAAGGAGGTGAGGCGGGCCAGCAACCGGGCGATGACCAGGACGGCCGTACGGCCGTCCGCCTCCGCGGAAAGCATCCGGGACTCGTCCAGCCGCTCCAGCAGCATGGCGCCCGTCTCCGGATCGTGGTCCAGCAGCCGTACGGCCCCGTCGCCGTCCCACACCCGCAGCGCGACCGGCTCCCCCTCGCTCTCCTCGTCCGGCAGCTGCAGCTTGAGAACGGCCCGGCCGCCATCGGAACGGACCACCGGCAGGACCAGCGCGCTGACCCCGTTCATGGAAGGACCGTCGAGCCGCAACCGCCAGCGCTCCAGGAAACCCGCCGCCAGATCCGGCAGCCCGGCGATGAAGGCCCGGCCCGCCGCACCGTTGTACATCTCCTGCGCTTCCGCGAGATCACCCGGAATGTCAATCACGGACCGGACGATACTGACGTGCGTGAATCGGCTCATGCGAATTAACCGGGGCCTCGGCGGAGTGTGGGCGTACATCCGCAGCGCCCCCGGCACGTATGTCTGGCTGGCCGTCCTCTTCGTCACCACCGTCGCGCTGCACCAGATGTCGCCGGATTTCGAACAGCACTTCCTGCGGCAGCGATCGACCAACATCCACGAGCTGTCACACAACCCGGTACGCGTCCTCGTCGCCAGCGCGATGTGGATCGACAGCGGCCACTGGCTCCCGTACGTCGTGCTGTACAGCGTCTTCCACGCACAGGCCGAACGCTGGCTCGGCACACCCCGCTGGCTCGCGGTGTGCGCACTCGCCCACGTCCTGGCCTCACTGATCAGCGAGGGGGCACTCCTGGTCGCGATCCAGGACGGCGTGGCCCACCGCTCCGCCGTCAACACCCTGGACATCGGCGTGAGTTACGCACTGGCCGGCGTCATCGGCGTCCTCACCTACCGGATCGCACCGCCCTGGCGATACGCCTACCTCCTCGTCGTACTGATCTTCTTCGGGCGGCCCTTGGCCCAAGGACCGACGTTCACCGAACTCGGCCACTTTCTCTCCGTTCTCATCGGGCTGGCCTGCTATCCGCTGACCAGAAGCCGCGGAAAAGCATGGAATCCGAAGGAGACACTGGCCACTCTCAGGGGTTAACGTCCCGGCCATGAACAGCTCGGCAAACGGTGTCGTCAACGGCGGAATCTCCTACTGGTACGCGGACGACGGCCTCCCGGCCGTACGGGAACCCCTGCCCGGCGACGCATCCGCCGACGTCGTCATCGTCGGCGGCGGCTACACCGGCCTGTGGACGGCCTACTACCTGAAGAAGGCCGCCCCCTACCTCCGCATCACCGTCCTGGAACAGAAGTTCTGCGGCTACGGCGCCTCCGGCCGCAACGGCGGCTGGCTCTACAACGGCATCGCCGGCCGCGACCGGTACGCCGCACTGCACGGCCACGAGCCCGCCGTACGGCTGCAGCAGGCCATGAACGACACCGTCGCCGAGGTGATCACGGTCGCGGAAACCGAGGGCATCGACGCCGGCATACACAAGGGCGGCGTCCTCGAAGTGGCCACCACGCCCGCCCAGTTGGCCCGGCTCAAGGCCTTCCACCAGCACGAGCTGTCGTACGGCGAGAAGGACCGTGAACTGTACGGCGCCCGAGAGACCGCCGAGCGGATCCGGATAGCCGACGCCGTCGGCTCCACCTGGACCCCGCACGGCGCCCGGCTGCACCCCGTGAAACTCGTCAAGGGCCTCGCGGCCACGGTGGAGGCCCTCGGCGTGGTGATCCACGAGTCGACCCCGGTGACGGAGATCCGCCCCAAGCACGCCGTCACCCCGTACGGCACTGTGCGCGCCCCCTACATCCTGCGCTGCACCGAGGGCTTCACGGCATCCCTGAAGGGCCAGAAACGCACCTGGCTCCCCATGAACTCCTCCATGATCGCCACCGAGCCACTGACCGAGGAACAGTGGTCCGCGATCGGCTGGAACGGCCGCGAAACCCTCGGCGACATGGCCCACGCCTACATGTACGCCCAGCGCACCGCCGACGGCCGCATCGCCCTCGGCGGCCGCGGAGTGCCGTACCGCTTCGGTTCGCGGACGGACAACGACGGCCGCACCCAGGAGGCGACCCTCGACGCCCTCCGGGAGATCCTCACCCGCTTCTTCCCGTCCCTCGCGGGCCTGCGGGTGGAGTACGCCTGGTCGGGCGTCCTCGGCGTGCCGCGCGACTGGTGCGCCACGGTGACCCTCGACCGCTCCACCGGCCTGGGCTGGGCCGGCGGCTACGTCGGCTCCGGCGTCGCCACCACCAACCTCGCCGGCCGCGCCCTGCGCGACCTGGTCCAGCAGGACTCCGGCCAGGGCGGCCGCACCGAACTGACCGACCTGCCCTGGGTCAACCACAAGGTCCGCAAATGGGAGCCGGAACCTTTCCGCTGGCTCGGCGTCCACGGCATGTACGCCACCTACCGCACAGCCGACCAGCGCGAACGGCTCCGGCCGAGGACGGAGACCTCCCGGCTGGCGAAGGTGGCGGACCGGGTGGCGGGGCGGCACTGAGAGGCCGGCACCGAGGGGGAGTGCCCTGGCACGGTGGGTCCGGTTAGCCTCCCCTCATGATTCGTACCGCGATCCCTGTCGACATCCCCGTCATCCACGCCCTCGTCCGTGAGCTGGCCGAGTACGAGAAGGCGCCCGAGGAGGCGCGGGCGAGTGAGGAGCAGTTGCGGGAGGCGTTGTTCGGGGAGCGGCCGGCTGCCTTCGCACACATGGCGGTCGACGACGAGAGCGGTGAGCCGGTCGGGTTCGCGCTGTGGTTCTTGAACTTCTCGACGTGGCGCGGGGCGCACGGGATCTACCTGGAGGATCTGTACGTCCGGCCCAGCGCGCGGGGTGGCGGGCACGGGCGGGCGCTGCTGACGGAGCTGGCGCGGATCTGTGTGGAGCGGGGGTACGAGCGTCTGGAGTGGTCGGTGCTGGACTGGAACCGGCCGGCGATCGGTTTCTACGAGGCGCTCGGCGCGCGTCCGCAGGACGAGTGGACGGTGTACCGGCTCACGGACGGGGCGCTGACGGCGCTGGGTTCGGGTCACTGATCCGTCATGGTTGCAGCACCACCTCTCCGATCGTGCCGCGGTTTTCGAGCGCGCGGTGTGCGGCGGCGGCCTTTGCGAGGGGCGGCGGGCCCTGGCGTCCGGCACGCAGGGCCGCGTCGAGCAGGCGCACCCCGGCCGCGGCGACCGCGATCCGTACCTGGCCGGGAGCGGGCAGCGGGTCCTCGGCCGGCTCGTGGGTGAGGGTCTCGGCGGGGCCGAAGGCGTAGAGGCGGATGGCGTGCATGGCGTTCCCCCAGGTGGACGACTGGCTCTTCCCGGCCCGCCCGCCGGCTTCAAGCGCGCTTGAGGCCGACCGCGGGCCGGCCGAGGATCAGGGAGACCGCCGTGACCGCGCTGTTGAAGGACACCTCCGACAGCACGCCCGGCGCGGCCACCGAGTCGCCCGCGAGGTACACGCTGTCGCCCTGGTCGACGGCGGGCCGGTCCCGCCAGGTGCTGCCCGGCAGGTCCACGGCCCCGGTACGGCCGTCCGCCAGGGCCTCCCGCCGCCAGGTCAGCCGTCGGCGCCAGTCCCGGAAGCCCAGGTCGAGCAGTTCCTCGGCGCGGGCCAGCCCGTCGGCGCGGGTCTCGTCCGGCCCGATCGGAAGGTGTGCCTGGATCAGCTGTTCCCCGGCCGGTGCGAGGGTCTGGTCCGGCGCGGTACAGCGCTCGAACCAGCCGGTCGCGTCGAGGTCGGAGAGGATGAAGGGGTCGCCGCGCCGGGCTCGCAGGGCGAGGTCGAGCAGGACGGTACGGCCGCTCGGCCAGGTCAGCGAGTCATCGCCGAGCAGCCGCCGGGCGGCGGGCAGCGAGGTGGCGACGACGACGGGCGTGCCGGTGGGCAGTTCGTCGACGCGGGACATTGTCTCGACCCGCACGCCCAGGTTCCCGGCCCGTGCGGCCATCCGGCCGATCAGCGGACCCCAGCCGCCGGCCGGGTAGTGCGCCTCCGGCGGCAGCTTGGTGGCCCGGCGCAGGCGTTCCTGCACGAACGCGGCGGACAGGGCGCCCGGGTCGTGGTGGAAGAGGGCGACGGCCGCGTAGTGGGCGGCGGCGCGGGCGCCCTCCTCGCCGGCGATGCCGGTCGCCCAGCTGAGGAAGTCGGCGTCGGCGGGGGCCTGCCGGACTCCGGGGCGCAGCAGCTTCAGCATTCCGAAGGGCGGGGTGCGGCGCAGGGCGCCGTGGTGACGCAGCCGCAGCCGGGCGGCGTCCAGGGGCGGGATCGGGGCGAGCGGGCCGATGAGGTCGCGCTGTTTGAGCCAGGTCCAGTGCGGGCCGCCGTTGTAGAGGGCGTGCGGGCCTTCGTTGGTGCGGTAGGGCCCTTCGGCGGTGCGGGCGCGGCCGCCCAGGGTGTGGTGGGCCTCGTACAGGGTGACCTCGGCGCCTGCCTCGGCGGCGGTGATCGCGGCGATGAGTCCGGCGAAGCCGCCTCCGATGACGGTGATGTGGGGCATGGAGCGGGTTCTCCCTCGGGTCGGTTCGGCTGGTTCGCGCATACGGCTGGTCCGTACGGCCGTACGGCTGTTGGTACGACCGGTCGTGACTACGACGGCGAGGGGGCGCCGGAATGTGACACGGTCCGCGTTTTTCCAGGTCAGGCCGATTGTCAGTGGTGGGGTGCAGCATGGGGGCATGGCGAGGAGAGCGACGGGCGGCGGCGGTGCGGCGGGCCGGGCCGGGGTGAAGGGTGCGCGACGGCCGGAGCTGCGGCCGCCGCCTCTGGAGCCGTGGCAGATGGGGGAGCTGGAGCCCGACGGGGACTATGACGGGCTGGAGTTCAGGGACGCGGACCTGACGGGGCAGGACGGCGTGGGCGCCCGGTTCATGGACTGTGCGCTGACGGGCTGTGTGGTGGACGGTACGGCGCTGGGGCGGGCCAGAGTGCTGGACTCGGTCCTGACGGGGCTGCGCGGAGTGGGGACGCATCTCGCCGAGTCCACGTTCCGGGACGTCGAGCTGGTCGACGCCCGGCTTGGCGGCACGCAGTTGCACGGCGCCGTCCTGGAGCGGGTCGTGGTGCGCGGCGGCAAGATCGACTGTCTGAACCTGCGCGAGGCCCGCCTCAAGGATGTCGTGTTCGAGTCCTGCGTCCTGGTCGAGCCGGACTTCGCGGGTGCGAGTCTGGAGCGGGTGGAGTTCGTCGACTGTGCGCTGAGAGAGGCCGACTTCGGCAGCGCGACGCTGAAGGACGTGGACCTGCGCGGGGCCGCTCCGCTGGAGATCGTGCGGGGACTGGACCGGCTGTCGGGGGCCGTGATCAGCACCGGGCAACTGCTGGATCTGGCACCGGTTCTGGCGGCGGAGCTGGGGATCCGGGTGGAGTAGGTCCTCAGGGCCTGTCCGGCGGAACGTGTCGCGGACGCGGGGTCCGGCACGCCCATCCGTGGCGTTGTCGTCGGTCCCCGACGCCCCGCGTCGGCTCCCTCCTCCGCCTTGCAGCCGGACGCGCCCGCCCCCGCTCACCTGCGCTGATGAGGTGCCGCCGCGTTCCCGCGACCTGATCCGCCGGACAGGCTCTACGGCACTCGGGGGAAGCGGGCCTGCAGGGTCCAGATGGCCGGGTTCTCCGCGAGGTCCTCATGGAGGTCGGTGAGGTCCGCGATCAGGTCGTGCAGGAAGTCGCGGGCCTCGCGGCGCAGTTCGGTGTGGGAGAAGGAGAGCGGGGACTCCTCGGCCGGCGCCCAGTCGGCGGTGATGTCGACCCAGCCGAAGCGGCGCTCGAAGAGCATCCGGTCGGTGGACTCGGTGAAGTCCAGTTCCGCCCGCTGCGGCCGGGCGGCGCGGGAGCCCATCGGATCCCGGTCCAGCCGCTCCGCGATGTCGCACAGCGCCCACGCGAAGTCGAGCACCGGCACCCATCCCCAGGCTGTGGACAGCTCCCGGTCGGTCTTGGTGTCCGCGAGATACACGTCACCGCAGAACAGGTCGTGACGCAGCGCATGGACGTCCGCGTGGCGGTAGTCGGTCTGCGGTGGGTCCGGGAACCGGTTGGAGAGGGCGTAGCCGATGTCGAGCACGGAAGAGATGGTGACACGCTTCGACACACACCCCGGCACATAAGATCGCTGACATGTCCAGATCCGTGCGCCTTGTCCCGGCCGCCGCGGCCCTGCTTGCCCTGGCTCTCACCACCACCGCATGCGGCGGCGGTGTCGGCGGTGTCCACGGCACCCCGGGCGGCTCCGGCGTACGCGACCCCTATTTCCCGAAGGCCGGCAACGGCGGCTACGACGTCGGGCACTACGACCTGGCCCTCGACTACACCCCCGCCGGCCGTCATCTCACCGGCACGGCGGTGATCACCGCCCGCGCCACCCAGGACCTGTCCGCTTTCAATCTCGACCTCGTCGGGCTGGACGTGGACTCGGTCACCGTGGAGGGCAAGAAGGCCCTCTTCGCCCGGGCCGGCCAGGAGCTCACCGTCCGCCCGCACGACGACCTGAGCAAGGGCGAGACGTTCCGCACCACCGTCCGCTACTCGGGCACCCCGCGCACCCTCACCGACCCCGACGGCTCGAAGGAAGGCTGGCTGCCCAGCGCCGACGGCGCTCTCGGCCTCGGCGAACCGGTCGGCTCCATGGCCTGGTTCCCCGGCAATCACCATCCCTCCGACAAGGCGACGTACGACATCACGGTCACCGTCCCCCAGGGTCTCCAGGCTGTCTCCAACGGCGAGTTGGCGGATCAGTCCACCAAGGGCGGCCGTACGACCTTCCACTGGCACACCGCCCAGCCCATGGCGAGCTATCTCGCCACGGTCGCCGTCGGTCACTACGACATAGCCCGCACCACGGGACCGCACGGCCTGCCGATCCTCACCGCCGTCGACACCTCCCAGGTGAAGGACACCAAGGACGTGCTGGCGAAGCTCCCCGACATCGTCCACTGGGAGGAGATCAACTTCGGCCCGTACCCCTTCTCCTCCACCGGCGCGATCGTCGCCGGCCCGGGCGACGCCGGCTACGCCCTGGAGACCCAGAACCGGCCCGTCCTCCCCGCCGACCTGTTCGACACCGATACGCTCGTGCACGAACTCGCCCACCAGTGGTACGGGAACTCGGTCACCCCCAAGTCCTGGCAGGACATGTGGCTCAACGAGGCCTTCGCCACCTATGCGGAGTGGCTGTACTGGGAGGACCACGGCGGCAAGAGCGCCCAGGAGACCTTCATGGACTACTACAACGGCGACAACGACACCATCTGGGCCTACCCGCCGGCGAAACCGTCGAGCGCCGCCCATATCTCCGACAGCCCCGTCTACCAGCGCGGCGCGATGGTCCTGCAGAAGATCCGGCAGAAGGTCGGCGACGACACCTTCTACGACATCATCCAGGGCTGGGCCGCCGCCCACCGCTACGGCAACGCGGACACAGCCGACTTCACCGCGTACGTGCAGAAGAAGGCACCGGGCCACGACTTCAGCGAGATCTGGAAGGACTGGCTGTACGGCGACGGCAAGCCGGCTCACCCGTGACCCCACCCATGACCCCGCTCATGACCGTCCGCCCGCCTCACCGCAGGTTTCCGCCCGGTGCAGTGCCTCGCGGTTCCCGGGGCGGGCGCGAGGCACTGCCGTAGCGCAGCGAGACACCGCCGAAGCTCGGCGCAGCGTCTGTCAGACGTTCACGCCGAAGTCCTGGGCGATGCCGACCAGGCCCGAGGCGTAACCCTGGCCCACCGCGCGGAACTTCCACTCCGCGCCGTTGCGGTACAGCTCGCCGAAGACCATGGCCGTCTCGGTGGCGGCGTCCTCGGAGAGGTCGTAGCGGGCGATCTCGGAGCCGCCGGCCTGGTTGACGATGCGGATGTAGGCGTTGCGGACCTGGCCGAAGTTCTGGCCGCGGTTCTCGGCGTCGTAGATGGAGACCGGGAAGACGACCTTGTCGATGTCGGCCGGGAGCGCGGCCAGGTTGACGTTGATCGCCTCGTCGTCGCCCTCGCCCTGGCCCGTGCGGTTGTCGCCGGTGTGGACGATGGAGTTGTCCGGGGTCTGCTTGTTGTTGAAGAAGACGAAGTGCGCGTCCGAGTAGACCTTGCCCTGGCCGTTGACCGCGATCGCGGAGGCGTCCAGGTCGAAGTCCGTGCCGGTCGTGGTGCGGACGTCCCAGCCGAGGCCCACGGTGACGGCGGTCAGGCCCGGAGCCTCCTTGGTGAGCGAGACGTTGCCACCCTTGGACAGGCTTACAGCCATGATTGGGAGTCCTTCCCTTGAGGTTTCTGTGCCGACGAAGCTAGCCGTCACCCCGAAGAACGCCGAGGGGGGTCCCGGTGGTTCCGGATGCCTTTACCTTTTTTACCGAGGGCGAAAACGGGGTGACGCGAGGCGGGCCGGGCCGGGATCATGGGACGCATGTCCGGGCCTTACATCATCCGTGGTTCGGTCTCGCTGCCCGAGGCCGAGCTGACGTGGCGTTTCTCCAGGTCGTCCGGGCCCGGCGGACAGCACGTCAACACCAGCGACTCGCAGGTGGAGCTGCGCTTCGACCTCGCGCACACCGAGGCGTTCCCCCCGGTGTGGAAGGAGCGGGCGCTGCAGCGGCTGGCCGGGCGGCTGGTCGACGGTGTCGTCGTCGTACGGGCCTCCGAGCACCGCTCCCAGTGGCGCAACCGCGAGACCGCCGCCGTACGCCTCGCCGCCCTCCTCGCGGAGGCCAGCGCGCCCCC
This sequence comes from Streptomyces roseochromogenus subsp. oscitans DS 12.976, assembly GCF_000497445.1. NCBI lineage: Bacteria > Bacillati > Actinomycetota > Actinomycetes > Kitasatosporales > Streptomycetaceae > Streptomyces > Streptomyces roseochromogenus. The sequence continues at coordinate 5,137,020 of NZ_CM002285.1, forward strand.
GCCGAAGCCGCGACGGCCGACCCGGATCCCGCGCGGCATCAACGAACGCCGGCTGCGGGAGAAGAAACAGCGCTCGGACACCAAGCGGGGCCGCTCCGGCCGCGACTGGTCGTGAGCGGACGCCTGACCTCGGCATATGCGGTCCGCCCCTAGGCATATGAGGTCTGTCCCTGGGCATACGAGGTCTGCCCTTGGGCGTACGACGGCTGCCGCTCGGCATGTCCATGCCCCCGTCCAGCCGGTGAGCCCGTCACATATCCGGCCCGTCGATCGTCAGTGAGGTAGAGGACCAGCGATGGCGACGGAGAGGCCGAAGACCCCGATGAGCGACAACGAGCAGCACCGCGACAACGACCTTCTCGCCGAGCGGTTCGAGGCGTACCGGGGGCATCTGCGGGCCGTCGCCTACCGGATGCTGGGCTCGGCCGCGGAGGCCGAGGACGCGGTGCAGGAGGCGTGGTTCCGGCTGAGCCGGTCCGACGCCCGTGAGGTGGGCAACCTCGGCGGATGGCTGACGACCGTGGTGGGCCGGGTCTGTCTCGACATGCTCCGCTCCCGCCGCTCCCGGGGCGAGCAGCCGCTGGACACCTGGCACCCGGGGCCCTCCGCCGAGCCGGATCCGGCGCAGGACGCCGTGCTCGCGGACTCGGTCGGGGTCGCCCTGCTCGTCGTCCTCGACACGCTCTCGCCGGCCGAGCGGCTGGCGTTCGTGCTGCACGATCTGTTCGGGGTGCCGTTCGAGGAGGTCGGCGGGGTCCTCGGGCGCAGCCCGGCCGCGGCGCGGCAGCTGGCCAGCCGGGCGCGGCGGCGGGTGCGGGGGGCGGATGCGCCGGAGGCCGACCTGGTGCGGCAGCGGGAGGTCGTCGACGCGTTTCTGGCGGCCGCGCGGGGTGGTGACTTCGACGGGCTGCTGGCGGTGCTCGATCCGGATGTGGTGGCGCGGAGCGAGGCCGGTGCGACGGTGGGAGCAGTCGGGGTGGCCTCCGGGGCGAGGAGCTTCGGGCATCTCGCGAAGGTGGCTCAGCCGGTGCTGGTGGACGGTGCGACGGGGCTGGTCGTGTACGCCGAGGGTCGCGTCGAGCGCGTCCTGACGTTCACCTTCGTCGCCGACCGGATCACGTCCATTGACGTCGTCACGAACCCGACGGACCTGTCCACGCTGACGATCGAGCCGGTGTAGACCTGGCGGTCGGCGGAGAGCGTCGGCTTGGCAGGGGGCCGGTTCGAGCGAAGCCGTGAGCTGGGAGAGCGATCAGCCCGACGGACCCGCAGCCGGCGGACGGTCGCACGTGCAACGGCGAGGCATCGACGGCCCCTCTCACGGGTGCTGCGCGTCGGCCCTGCCACACCCGCTACCGCCTGCTCCAGCGGTCGTGGCGCGCGGCGCTGGATGGCGAGCCGGAGGTCCGTGTGCCGGGCGATCAGCCAGGCCGCGCGGGCGGCCTCCGGGCCGACCAGGTCGGCGGTGGGCAAGCCGTGCTCGTCCATGATCTCGCCGAGCCGAGCCGAGCCGAACTGAGCTGAGCCGAGCCGAGCTGAGCCGAACTGAGCCGGTCCGCGTGCCGCGTGGTCGGCCGGCGCCAGGCGAGCTGTTCGGGCGGGTCGTCGCTGTGGGCACGGGCGGCCCGTTCATGGTCCGCCGTGGCCATCCGTTCCAGTTCCATGGCCGGTTCGGTTAGGTGCGGACGGTCGTTCGCCATTGTCAACTCCTCGGAAATGCCGTGCCGTTGGGCGCATGAAAAGCCCTGGAGGCGTTTCCGGATGCGAAGATCATCCGTGAGGACGGTGACGGGGAGGGCGGGCGTGAGACCCGGGTACTGGATTTACGCCGCGGGGATCGAGAACTTCGTGGCTCAGCCCAACTGGCGGTACCGGCCCCGGAAATACAGCAGCGGGCCGCCTTCCGCGCTCGGGACGTGTGCGGTCAGGACGCGGCCGATGACGAGGGTGTGGTCGCCCGCCGTCACCCGCTGCTCGGTGCGGCACTCCAGCGTGGCCAGCGCACCGCCGACGAGCGCGGCGCCGGTGGCCTCGCCACGGACGTAGGGGATGTCCTCGAAGAGCAGCCGGTCGCTGATCCGGCCCTTCATCGCGAACCGGCCCGCGATGTGCCGCTGGCTCTCGGCGAGCACCGACACCGCCCACAGGGGCTGTTCGTCGAGCAGGTCGTCCATGCGGGAGCCCTCGCGCAGGCTGACCAGGACCAGCGGCGGGTCGAGGGAGACCGACAGGAAGGCGGTGGCGGTCATGCCGACGTCCTCCATGCCGGGCGCGCCCGGGTCGTCCGGGTCCAGCGGCGGCTCCTGGGCGGTCACCAGGACCACCCCGGCGGCCAGTCGGGACATCGCGGCCCGGAACTCGTCGTTGCTCACCCCCTCAGCATGCCCGGAAGCGGCGGTGGCGGTGGGTGAGGGCGTCTTCAGCACGCCGGAAACGCTAGTCTCCGCTCCGCGCGAGCCGCATCGGGCCTCGGGCCGAGCCGGGTCCTAGGACCAACGGCCGACCCTGTGTGCACCATGTGAACAGACATACAAAGCTTCCGTTCAGTAAACGCACGTGGAAAACGCGGAAACTCCACTCAATTGTTCACGTTCTCCTGTGACTTGAGTCACAAGGGGCAGGAATTGTTGACCCTGTGTACCGAGTGGGCAGCGCGCTGTGATTCAGTGGCGGGGAAACTCAGACAGCACGGTAAGAGGCACCTCAGAGAAGCGCCGAAGACAACCCTTGATTCGCTGCGAGGTCTCGGGGGGAGGGCGAGCATGGAGACCGAGTCGGAGCCGTATGTCCGTCTTGCGTCCCTGCGGCAGCTGCACCAGGTCATGGCCGACATGAACACGGCACGCAGTCTGGCGGACACGCTGCAGACCGTCGCCGACGGTGCCGTGAACGCCCTCGGATTCGAGATGGCGTGCGTGAACCTCGTACGCCCCGACGGCGATCTCGTCGTCGCCGCGTTCTCCGGGAACTCCGCCGCCGAGGCCCTGATCACCGGCCGGGTCGGCTCCCGCGAGTCCTGGGAGCGGCGGCTGCACATGGGCGAGAACTGGGGGGACCTGGTCTTCATCCCGCACACCGAGGGCTGGGTGCTCGACGATGACGACGTACCCCAGTGGTACACGGACGGGCCCGCGCCGCGCTTCGAGGACGAGTGGCACCCCTCCGACCGCCTCTTCGCCCCGATGTTCACGCCGGGCGTGCAGGGCGGCTCCTCCGGCGAGCTGCTCGGGGTCATCTCGGTCGACCGGCCGCGCAACGGCCGCCGTCCCGGCGCCTGGGGCCGCGAGGCCCTGCAGATGTACGCCTTCCAGGCCGCCATCGCGATCAGCAACGCGCGTCTACGCGCGAATATGCAGCGGGCACTGGTCCGCCTGGAGCGCGAGCAGCAGGCGCTGCGGGCCAGTGAGGAAAGCTTCAGGCAGGCCTTCGAGTACGCCCCCTCCGGCATGGCGATCGCCGAGATGGGCGGCGACCAGCACGGCCGCATCCTGCGCACCAACGACGCCCTGTGCCGCCTGCTGGGCCGCCCCGCCTCCGCGATGCGCCGCTACTCCTTCTCCGACCTCGTCCACCCCGAGGACATCGGCACGCTGCTGCGGACCTCGGCCGAGGGCGGCCGCGCGGAACTCCGCCTCGGCCGCCGCGACGGCACGTACGTCTGGGTGTCGTTGCGCAACTCGGTCGTCGCGGACGCCGCCGACGGCCCCCGCTTCCTCCTCACCCACGTCGAGGACATAGAGGAGCGCAAGCGCCGCGAGCTGCAGCTCGCCCACCGCGCCTCCCACGACTCCCTCACCGGCCTGCCGAACTCCGCCGAGCTGCGCTCGCGCCTGTCGTCCCGGCTGTGCCGGCGCCCGGCCCACGCCGGCGAGCTGGAGTCCCTGGACGCGGCCTACGGCCACCCCGCCTTCGACGCCCCCGCCGGTCACGGCTTCGACTTCCGGCCGGGCACGGAGGGATACGACGGCTACGACCACCATGTGCACACCGTGGCCCCCGAGGGTGACCAGGACGACGGCACCAAGGGCCTCGCGGTGCTCTTCTGCGACCTGGACGGCTTCAAGTCGATCAACGACCGCTTCGGGCACAACGCGGGCGACGCGGTCCTCATCGAGGTGGCGAGGCGGTTGTCCCGCGGTGTCCGCGACGGCGACACGGTCGCCCGGCTCGGCGGCGACGAGTTCGTGATCCTCGCCGACGGCCTCGGCCGGGCCGACGCCCAGGACCTCGCCGTACGGCTGCGCAACGAGATCATCCAGCCGATCCGCGCCGAGGGACGGGCCGTCCGGGTGGGTGCGAGCTTCGGGATCGGGTGGGCACACTGCGGCATGACTGCGGACGAAGTGTTGAAGTCAGCCGACGAGCGTATGTACGTAGAGAAACGATCTCGTCCCAAACAACACCGACGCGCCGGGTGATCCGCAGGTCAGAGACTTGATGCGATCCGAGTCACCCGTTTGGCTCAGTCGGAGCGGGTAGGCTCGCTCTTCCAGACCTGTATCGCATCCACCCGCACCTGCTGAGGAGACCAAGGGATGACGCCCGGCGAAAACAGCCCGAGCACGCCCGAGGACGACGACCCGTTCGGCTATCTGTACGCAGACGGCCAGGCCAGAGGGGCCCAGCCGCCGTCCGGCGGTTACGGCTACCCGAACTCGGTCAGCAGGGTGCGTGCGGTCGGCGAGCGGCAGTACGGCCAGCAGCAGTACGGCCAGTCGACCATCCCGCAGCAGGGTGCCTACGGCCAGCCGAACGCCCACTACCAGGCCCCGGAGACCCTGCCCGGCGGTGCCCCGCCGAGCGGCCCCCGGTCCGCGCAGCCCGCTCCCGGCCGCCGCGGCCCGAACACCAAGGGCCTGCTGATCGGCGCGATCGCGGTGGTCGCGGCGGTCGTCATAGGCATCAGCGTGGCGATGCTCAACGGCAACGACGACAAGAAGACGGGCAACCAGGCGGGCAACACCCCCAGCCAGTCCCAGAGCCAGGCCCCGAGCCCGTCGGGGAGCAGCTCGGCGGCGAGCGGCGAGTTGCCGAAGGTCAACGCCGCGGACAGCTCCGTACAGCTGGCGGGAGGCGCCGCCGTGGCGTCGGACATCAAGGGTGCCCAGGGTGCGGGCGGAAAGTATGTGGGTGGCCTGAGTGCGGTGGGCGCCTCGGTGACGTGGACCGTGGACAACATCCCCGAGGAAGGCACCTATACCCTGCTCGCGCGGTACGACAACGCCGGTGAGGACCAGAGGATGACCCTCACCGTCAACGGCCAGAAGTTCGGCGGCGGTTTCAACTTCGCCAACTTCACGCACCAGTCCGACCCGACGCAGGCGTGGACCGAGAGCTATGCGTTCCCCACGCTGAACAAGGGCTCCAACACGATCTCGCTCTCCTGCCAGCCCGGCGACAAGTGCAACGTGCTCCTGGATCAGCTCTCGCTGAAGAAGGGCAAGGTCGGGCGGGGCTAAGCCGCGGTGACTGTGCTGGTCGCCGCGACCCGCTCCGCAAGCTCCTCGTACGCCGCCCCGGTCCAACTCGCCTGTCGGAGGCGCTCGTTCGGTCGCTGCCGAGAGCGGCGACCGGCGCGGTGACGTTAGGGTCGGTCATGGTGGCAATTTTGGCCGCCCAAACCCTCTGATTTTTCGGGGAGTTATCTCGGAGTCGGCGCTCCAGCATGCCATCGGCGGACCAGAAGCGATGGCCGCGCGCTGGGTGCCGGGGGAGTCAGGCGTACAGAAGGCTGTTCGACTGGCTTATGATGTCGGCGTCCCTCCGAAGGGTCGAATCGCTGAGACTAATCGAGCGACATCTCAATAATTAGCGCAACGGATAAGTAGACATGTCGCTGCGCATGGTCCCGAACGCCTCCATGCTGACCCTCGCATGGTAGAGGTCATCCATCTCCGACCGGCGACGGCGGCTGCGTCGAGTTCGCCGCCTTCGGAGATAGCCGCCATGATCGAGGGAGTCAAGGCCGGCGAGTTCGACCATCTCGCGGAGGGATAGTACAGAAGGCGCTCGGCCGTACGAGTGGTTAGTTCGGTCAGCGGTTTTTCGGAATGGTCGTCGAGGAAGCTTGGCCGTGACGTTGTCCTAGACGAGGCGGAATCCATGCTTGTACGTAGAGCCTTGGCCATCGCGATCGCCACCCCTGTGCTGCTCGCCGCGATCGGAATGACTGGCGCAGCCGCGGCCACTTCGCAAAAGTCCACCATCGGTGGGTCAATCGCCCGCCCTGAGCCTCCCGCTCGCCCTGAGACTCCCGCCAGCAGCGAGGACGGCGAGGCAAAGAGGGCTGACAGTACGCACGCTGACAGTGCACACGGTGGGGCCAAGAAGCCTGCCGCTGAGGAAGTGGAACCGGAAGAAGGTCTCCTCGACACCATCACCGGTGAACTCTTCAATCGCGTTGCTCCCAGCAGAGCCTGAAGCGGAACGTAAAAGGGATCACGCGGCGCTGGGTTTCCCGGTCACCGAAATCCGGCCCAGCAACTCCTCGAACGTCCTCGGGTCGAACTCGCCGGCGGCCGGGGCCCGTACGGTCGCCGCTGACAGGGCGACCGCGCGGGTGAGGCGGTCCGGCCAGGGGAGCTTCTCCACCAGGCCCGACAGGAGGCCCGCGACCGCCGAGTCGCCCGCGCCCGTCGGGTTGCCCCGCATCCGGGCCGGTGGGGTCGCGCGCCAGCTGCCCTCCGGGGTGACGGCCAGGAGGCCCTCCGCGCCCAGCGAGGCGACGACCGCGTGGGCGCCGCGCCGGCGGGCGTCCTGCGTGGCGCGCAACGGCTCGTGGGAGCCGGTCAGTTCGGCCAGTTCGTCGGCGTTCGGTTTGATCAGGTCCGGGCGGGCGGCGACCCCGCGGCGCAGCGGTTCGCCGCTGGTGTCCAGCAGGACCGGGACGCCCGCGGCGCGGGCTGCGCGCACAAGGTTCGCGTATGCGCCGACCGGGACGCCTGGCGGCAGGCTGCCGCACAGGGCCACTGCCGAGGCGGACGGCAGCAGTTCGTCGTAGCGGTCCAGGAACGCGCCCCACTCGGTCGGCTCGATCTGCGGGCCCGGCTCGTTCAGCTGGGTGGTGTCACCCGAGAGTTCGTCCACCACGGCGATCGTGCGCCGGGTCGCCCCGGCGACCGGCACCAGCGCGTCCGTCAGACCGGGGGTGTCGCCGAGCTGATCGCGCATCGCCCGCCCGGTCGCGCCGCCCGCGAACCCCGTGACCGTCGTCTCGTGCCCGAGCGCGGCCAGCACCCGGGCCACGTTCACGCCTTTGCCGCCGGGCCGCTCGACGACCTCCGAGACCCGGTGCGAGGCGTGCGGCCGTAGCGACCGCACGCGATAGGTGAGGTCGAGAGCGGTGTTCAGCGTGACCGTGAGGATCACCCGGGCGACCTCCCTCGAAGTTCCTGCGCCTGCCATCGCGCCCGTCATCGCGTCTGCCATCGCGCTGTCATCGTTTTCCGGGGCTCGTTTTCCGGGGCACGATGTTTTCTGGGGCCCGATCATGCCAAAGAGACGGCGGCCGGCCCAGTCACGGGTCGGCCGCCGTCCGGGAAAAGAGGGGCAGATCAGGCCAGTTGGGGCGGGACCACCCACTCGCCCTGCCGCATCACGCCCTTGAGGTCGAAGGCCGCGTCCAGCAGGAGCAGGTCGGCGTCCTTGCCCGGTTCCAGGGAGCCGATGCGGTCAGAGAGGCCGAGGAGGCGGGCCGGGTTGGCGGACAGGGCCGTCACCGCGTCCTCGACCGAGAGGTTGTCGATCGTCACCGCCCGCTGGAACGCGCGGTCCAGGGTGAGGGTGGAGCCCGCGATCGAGCCGCCCTCCACCAGCCGGGCCACGCCCTCGCTGACCTCGACCTCCAGCGGGCCGAGCATGTAGCGGCCGTCGCCGATGCCGGCCGCGTCCATCGCGTCCGTGATGAACGCGACCCGGTCCGCCCCCGCGTGGTGGAAGGCCAGCTCCAGCGCGGCCGGGTGGAGGTGCGTGCCGTCGTTGATCAGCTCGACCGTGACCCGTTCGTCCTCCAGCAGGGCGGCGATCGGGCCGGGCGTGCGGTGGCCGAGCGGGGGCATCGCGTTGAAGAGGTGGGTTGCGACCGTGGCGCCCGCGTCGATGGCCTGGACCGTCTGCTCGTAGGTCGCGTCCGTGTGCCCGATCGCCGCGATGACGCCGTGCTCGGCGAGCAGCCGTACGGAGTCGAGGCCGCCCGGCAGCTCGGTGGCGAGGGTGACCATCTTCGCCTGGCCGCGCGCCGCGTCGATCAGCTTGCGGACCTCGGCGGGCTCCGGGTCGCGCAGCAGTTCCTCGGAGTGCGCGCCCTTGCGGCACGGCGAGATGAACGGCCCCTCGAAGTGGATGCCCGCGATGTCGCCCTGCTCGGCCAGCTCGCTCAGCAGCCCGGCCTGCCGCGCGAGCAGGTCCATCTCGTCGGTGACGGTGGAGGCGACGAGGGTGGTGGTGCCGTGCGCGCGGTGCGTGCGGATGGCCTTCAAGATGTCGTCCGGGGTGCCGGAGAAGGAGGCTCCGCCGCCGCCGTGGTTGTGGATGTCCACGAAGCCGGGCACTAGCCAGTGGCCGGTGACGTCGATCACCTGGGCGTTGGCTGGGACCGTGCCGGTGATGCGCTTGCCGTCGACGACCACTTGGCCGTTCTTTACCGTGCCGGTGGGAAGCACCACGTTTGCGCCGGTGAGCACCTGCGGGTTCGTCGTGGCTGGTCGCGCAGTTCCCCGCGCCCCTTTCGCGGCGCTGCCCGCACCCGGGGTTCGACTGTCCCGCTCAGTGGCCATCAGGTGCTTCCTCCGGAGTCGTAGGGATGGTGGTCGTCAGCAGGTCCTGCGCGAGCAGGCCCGCGCCGAGGCAGCCCGCGGTGTCGCCGAGGGCGGCGGGGACGATGGCCGGCAGTTTCTGGAAGGTGACCCGGTGCCGGACGGCGTCCCGCAGTGGCTGGAACAACACTTCCCCGGCCTCGGCGAGACCGCCACCGATGATCAGGGTGCGCGGGTCCAGCAGGGTGAGCGCGGTGACCAGGCCGTCGGCGAGCGCGTCCACCGCCTCCTGCCAGACCCGGACGGCGTTCGGGTCACCGGACGCGACGGCCTTGGCGCAGTCGGCGGCGTCCGCGTCCGGGTCCCCGCAGGCCGCCGCCCAGGCCTCGGTCACGGCGGACGCGGAGGCGTACCGCTCCAGACAGCCGCGCTGCCCGCAGGGGCAGGGGGTGCCGGACGGCCGTACGACGATGTGGCCGATCTCGCCCGCGAAGCCGTGCGCGCCCGCCTCGACCCGGCCGTCTATGCCGATGGCGCCCGCGATCCCGGTGCCGAGCGGCACGAACAGGAACCGGTCGGCGCCCTTGCCCGCGCCGATCCGGCCCTCGGCGAGGCCGCCGGTGCGCACGTCGTGGCCGAGGGCGACGGGAATGCCGAGCCGTTCGGTGAGCAGCGCGCGCAGCGGTACGTCCCGCCAGCCGAGGTTGGCCGCGTAGGCCGCGACGCCCTGTTCCTCGTCGACGATGCCGGGGACCGCGATACCGGCGGCGACGGCCGGTGCGCCGAGGTGCTCGGCGCCGTGGGCGCGCAGCTCGGCGGCGAAGTCGAGGATCGTCGCGACCACCGCGTCCGGTCCCCGCTCGCGTCCGGTGGCGCGGCGGGCACGGTGGAGCAGTTCGCCGTCGTCGCCGACGAGGGCGGCCTTCATCCCGGTACCGCCCACGTCCAGGGCGATGACATGTCTCACCACGGCACCTAGTGTGACCTGCCACCCGCGAGAGGTCTAGTCCACTCACGTGGTGTAGACCTTATCTGTCCATATATTGAACGGTCAGACAGCAGGGTTGGGGCTTTGACGGTGCGTCGGGGTACGGCAGGAACGATCGCGGTGGTGTCCGCACTGGGCATGACGGCGGTCCTGGGAGGCTGCGGAAGCACCGGCTCCTCGGACACGACCCTGAGACTGGTCGCCGCCGACTACGGCGACTCGGCCGCCAACAGCTCCAAGAAGTACTGGGACGCCCTGGTCAAGGAGTACGAGTCCAAGCACGCCGGTGTGAAGATCGACGTCAGCGTGTACTCCTGGAACGACGTCGACGCCAAGGTCAAGGACATGGTCGCCGCGGGCCACGCGCCCGACCTGGCTCAGATCGGCGCCTACGCCGACTACGCGGCCGCCGGCAAGCTCTATCCGGCCTCCGACCTGCTCTCCATCCGCACCCAGGCCGACTTCCTCTCCCAGCTCTCCGACGCGGGCCAGTGGAACCACACGCAGTACGGCATCCCCTTCGGGGGCTCCACGCGCGTGCTCTTCTACAACAAGACCCTGTTCGCCAAGGCCGGCATCACCAGCCCGCCCACCACCTGGGACGAGCTGGCCGCCGACGCCAAGGCGCTCAAGGACAAGGGCGTGAAGTACCCCATGGGGCTGCCCCTCGGCCCCGAGGAGGCCCAGGCCGAGACCATGCAGTGGATGCTGAGCGGCGCGAGCGGCGGCACCGGCTACACCGACGACATCGGCACCTACACCATCGACTCCGCGCAGAACGTCGACACCTTCACCTGGCTCAAGGACGACCTGGTCGGCAAGGGTCTGACCGGGCCGGTCGCGCCCGGCAAGCTCAACCGCGCGGACGCGTTCGCCGCGTTCGCCGACGGCCAGGTCGGCATGCTCAACGGGCATCCCACGCTGATCCAGCAGGCCGACAAGAAGGGCGTGCAGTTCGGCATGGTGCCGATGCCGGGCCGCACCGGCAAGGCCAGGGCCTCCATGGGGGTCGCCGACTGGATGATGGCCTTCAAACAGAACGGGCACGCCGCGCAGATAGGCGACTTCCTCAACTTCGTCTACACCGAGAAGAACGTCCTCGACTTCTCCCGCCAGTACGGCCTGCTGCCGGTCACCGGCTCCGCCTCCAACGCCATGAGCGAGTCGGACTCCGCCCCCGACAAGGCCCTGCACCCCTTCCTCGAACAGCTGCCCACGTCCGAGCTGTATCCGGTCGGCAAGACCTCCTGGGCGGCGGTCAGCGCGGCCGTCAAGCAGAACATCGGCAAGGCCGTCGCCCCCGACGGCAGCCCCGCCGCCGTCCTCTCCCGCCTCCAGGCGACGGCGACCGCGGCGGACAGCAGCAGCAAGAGCTGACCGGGTTGTCAGTCCCCGGCGCTACGGTGGCTGCATGGAACTGGGCCCCCGCGAACAATCCATCCTCGCCCTGGAGCGCCGGGGTTTCCCCGGCCCCGGCGCAAAGGAACGAGCGATACGCGAGGAACTGGGCCTGGCTCCGGTCCGCTACTACCAGCTGCTGAACGCGTTGCTGGACGACGAGAGAGCGCTGGCGCACGATCCGGTGACGGTGAACCGCTTGCGGAGAGTACGGGACGCCCGCCGCTCGGAACGCTGAAGCCGACGGCACCGCAGTTCCGCGTGGGTGGGCGAGGCGGAGCCCCAGGCGTGAGGGCGACCCGCGCTGGATAGTGTCGCAGGTATGGACCCTCTGCCGACCCCGCAGACCCAGCCCGGCCGGGACGGACTCGCCGCACTCCTGGCGAAGCCGACCGCGGCGATCGTCGGCCTGGATTTCGACGGCACCCTCGCCCCCATCGTCGCCGACCCCGAACAGGCCCGCGCCCACCCCGAGGCCGTACCCGCCCTCGCCGCCCTCGCCCCGAAGGTCGCCTCTGTCGCCGTGATCACCGGCCGCCCCGCCGGAGTCGCGGTCCGCTACGGCGGCTTCGCCGGCGTCCCCGGCCTGGAGCACCTCACCGTCCTCGGCCATTACGGCGCCGAACGCTGGGACGCGGCCACCGGCACCATCACCGCCCCCGCCCCGCACCCCGGCGTCGCGGCGGCCCGCGCCGAGCTGCCCGGCGTCCTGGACCGCGCCGGCGCCTGGCACGGCACCTGGATCGAGGAGAAAGGCCGTGCGGTCGCGGTCCACACCCGCCGAGCCGACGACCCGCAGGCCGCCTTCGACGCCCTGCGCGGCCCCCTCACCGCCCTCGCCACCCGCCACGGCCTGATCGTCGAGCCCGGCCGCTTGGTCCTGGAACTGCGCCCGCCGGGCATGGACAAGGGCGTGGCGCTCAGCGAGCACGTCCGCAAAACGGGCGCCGAGTCGGTCCTCTACGCCGGCGACGACCTCGGCGACCTCCCCGCCTTCGACGCCGTCGACGAACTCCGCTCCGACGGTGTCTTCGGCCTGCTGGTCTGCAGCGGCAGCACGGAGGTCACGGAACTGGCGGAACGCGCGGACATGGTGGTGGACGGCCCGGCCGGCGTCGTACACCTGCTGCGGACGCTGGCGGCTCAGCTGGACTGAAGCTCCTCCAGCGCCCGCAGCTGATCAAGGAACCACCGGGCGGGCGGCAGCGCGGTGGCCGCGGCGGCCAGCCGCTTCGTCCGCTCCGCCCGCTCACCCGCGGGCATGCTCAGCGCCGTGTGCAACGCCTGCGCCGTCCCCTCGATGTCGTACGGGTTCACCACGATCGCGTCGGCGCCCAGCTCCTCGTACGCCCCCGCCTCCCGCGACAGCACCAGCGCACAGCCCTGGTCGGAGACGACCGGGACCTCCTTGGCGACCAGGTTCATGCCGTCCCGGATGGGGTTGACCAGGGCCACGTCGGCGAGCCGGTAGGCGGCCAGCGAGCGCGCGAAGTCGTCCTTGACGTGCAGTACGACCGGGGTCCAACCGGGCGTGCCGTAGGCCGAGTTGATCTCTTCGGCCACCCGCTGCACCGCGGCCGTGTAGTCGCGGTACACGGCGAGGTCCTGCCGCGACGGATACGCGAACGCGAGCTGCACCACCTGCTCCCGCCACTCGGGGTGCGTGTCCAGCAGCCGCCGGTACGCCAGCAGGCCGCGCACGATGTTCTTCGACAGCTCGGTGCGGTCGACGCGGACCACGGCCTTGCGGCCCTCGCCGATCTCCGCCCGCAGGACCGTCATCCGCTCCTCGACGTCCGGCGCATGGGCCCGCTCCCGCAGGAAGTCCGCGTCCGCGCCGAGCCCGTGCACCCCGATCGCCGTACCCGTGAGGCTGTCGGGACCCAGTACCGCGGCACAGCAGGACGCGAACGCGTCCGCCCAGCGGGCGGTCAGGAAGGCCGCCCGGTCCGCGCCCAGGATGCCGTTCAGCAGCGCGGCCGCGATGTCGTCGGGCAGCAGCCGGAAGTAGTCCGGCGGCGCCCACGGGGTGTGCGAGAAGTGGCCGATGAGCAGGTCCGGGCGCAGCTCGCGGAGCATGCCGGGCACCAGGCACAGGTGGTAGTCCTGCACCAGCACCGCCGCCCCGTCGGCCGCCTCCTCCGCCAGCGCCTCGGCGAACGCCCGGTTGCAGGCCTCGTACGACGCCCACTGCCGCCGGAACTCCGTGTCGAAGACCGGCTCCACCGGGGTCTGGTACAGCATGTGGTGGACGAACCAGAGCACCGAGTTGGCGATGCCGTTGTAGGCGTCGGAGTGCACCTCGGCGTCGATGTCGAGCATCCGCACCCGCTGCCCGCCGGTGTCCTCGGCCGGCAGCAGCCCTCCGGCCGCCCGCCGTACGGCCTCCCGGTCGCCGTCGCCGAGCGCCGCGCACACCCACACCGAGTCCGCTTCCGCCCCGATGGCCGACAGCCCCGAGACCAGCCCGCCGCCGCCCCGCCTGGCGCGCAGCGAGCCGTCCTCCTCCCTCGCGTACGAAACCGGGCCGCGATTGGACGCGACCAGCACCCGAGCCTTCTCGGCAGCACCCTGCGTGGAAGCCATGGTCCTCAACCTAGCCCGGCCCGGAAACGCTCAAACGTGCGGTTGGGGTCCGGCGCGCGGACGTATACGACCGGTGCGCGCCGACCGCTACGACCGGTTCACGCCACCTTGCGGTCGGCGTACTCGGCGATCTCCGCCATCGGTGGCCGCTCCTCGGTGTCCACCGAGTACGTGTGCGGCTCGAAGCCGTCCGTGCCGCGTTCGAACTGGGTCAGCGCCGGACGGACCAGGTGGCCGCGGGCCAGCCGGAGCTGGGCCGTGCGGTAGATCTCCGCGGCCATCCGGCCCAGCGCCTGTCCGTCCTGGTGGCGGTGTCTGCGCACGCCCACGTCCACCTGCGCGAGCGCGTCGAGCCCCACCAGGTGCAGCGCGTCCACCAGCATGCCCAGCTCCACGCCGTAGCCGACGGGGAAAGGGAGCTGTTCCAGCAGGCTGCGGCGGGCCGCGTACTCGCCGCCCAGCGGCTGCACGAAACCGGCCAGCCGCGGCCAGTGCAGGTTCAGCAGCGGGCGGGCCATCAGCTCGGTGACCCGGCCGCCCTGCCCCGCCGCCCCGGCCAGCGGACGGTCGTACATGGCCTTGACCAGGTCGACTCCCGGCTCGGTGAGCAGCGGGCCGACGATCCCGGAGACGAAGTCGGAGGAGAACTCCCTGAGGTCGGCGTCGACGAAACAGACGATGTCCCCACCGGTCACCAGCAGGGAGCGCCACAGCACTTCACCCTTTCCGGGGACGGCGGGAATGCGCGGGAGGATCTCGTCGCGGTGAACGACCCGCGCGCCCGCGGCCGCGGCGACCTCGGAGGTACGGTCGGTGGAGCCGGAGTCGACGACCACGATCTCGTCGACCAGCGGAACCTGCTCCACCAGGTCATGGCGGACGACCGCGACGATGTCGCCGACCGTCTCCTCCTCGTTGAGCGCGGGCAGTACGACGCTGATCGTCTGACCCGTGCGCTGCTTGGCGGACAGGACGCGGTGGAGAGGGCGATCGGTCACGGACCAGGAGCGGGTGGCCAGCCAGTGCTCGACTTCTTCCAGCACGGTCTGCGGCTCCTCTCTGTTCGTGATCACAGGGGGCGAACCGTGTGATCCATCTCGCGGTTCGGACGACTATCTCAACTGTCCTGGCCTTCGGTTACAGTCTTGAACAACGCCGATGACCATCGCATGTCGGAGGGTCACGCGCGTTCACAACCGAATACCGCTCATCCAGAGGGGCAGAGGGACACGGCCCGATGAAGCCCCGGCAACCCTCCAGCCGATACTCGTAGATCAACCTGATCAGGTCTGATCGCTCCGCGAGGCTCCCGGCTAGGGAAGGTGCCAAATCCGTCTCATGGCGAGATGCGTCATGAGGAAGATGAGGAGAAAGGGCCTCGCCTCCATGGCTGTGCAGACAGTTGCAAGCACCAGCGAATCCACCGTCGACCTCGGTCCCGCCGCGGCCCTGAGCTGTCGCGAGTGCGGGCATCGTGTCCCGCTCGGCCCGGTCTTCGCCTGCGAGGAGTGTTTCGGCCCGCTGGAGATCGCCTACGACTTCTCCGGCTACGACACCGAAGAGCTGCGCCGCCGTATCGAGGCCGGCCCGGCGAACATCTGGCGGTACGCCCCGCTGCTGCCCGTCCCGGCGGACGTGGCCGAAAAGCCCAACCTGAACCCGGGCTGGACCAAGCTGGTCAAGGCCGACAACCTCGCCCACGAGCTGGGCGTCACCGGCGGCCTGTATGTGAAGGACGACTCCGGCAATCCGACGCACTCCTTCAAGGACCGCGTCGTCGCCCAGGCCCTGGAGGCCGCCCGCGCCTTCGGCTTCACCACGCTCTCCTGCTCCTCGACCGGCAACCTGGCCGGTGCCGTCGGCGCCGCCGCGGCCCGCGCCGGCTTCCGCTCCTGCGTGTTCATCCCGCATGACCTGGAGCAGGGCAAGGTCGTCATGGCCGCGGTCTACGGCGGCGAACTGGTCGGCATCGAGGGCAACTACGACGATGTGAACCGCTTCTGCTCGGAGCTGATCGGCGACCCGGCCGGCGAGGGCTGGGGCTTCGTCAACGTCAATCTGCGGCCGTACTACGCGGAGGGCTCCAAGACCCTCGCGTACGAGATCTGCGAGCAGCTCGGCTGGCGGCTGCCCGACCAGATCGTGATCCCGATCGCCTCCGGCTCCCAGCTCACGAAGATCGACAAGGGTCTGAAGGAGCTGATCGAGCTGGGTCTGGTCGAGGACAAGCCGTACAAGGTCTTCGGCGCGCAGGCCGAGGGCTGCTCGCCGGTGTCGACGGCCTTCAAGGCCGGCCATGACGTGGTCCGCCCCCAGAAGCCGAACACCATCGCCAAGTCCCTCGCCATCGGCAACCCGGCCGACGGCCCCTACGTCCTCGACATCGCGCGCCGCACCGGCGGTGCCGTGGAGGACGTGACGGACGAGGAAGTCGTCGACGCCATCAAACTGCTGGCCCGCACCGAGGGCATCTTCGCGGAGACGGCGGGCGGTGTGACCGTGGGCGTCACCCGCAAGCTGATCAAGGACGGCGTCCTGGACCCGACGAAGACCACGGTGGTTCTCAACACCGGTGACGGGCTGAAGACGCTGGACGCGGTGGCTGGTACAGGGCTGACCGCGACCATTCGTCCCAGCCTTGATTCGTTCCGCGAGGCCGGCCTCGCGTAACTGAGTTCGTCTGCGGGCCGGTGGGGGCTGGTCGTGCCCACGCGGCGGTAGCCGTACATCAAATACAGCCCCGCGCCCCTGGGGCGTCACCCTGACCGGAGGTTTCATCGTGAGCGTGACCGTTCGCATCCCGACCATCCTGCGCACCTACACCGGTGGGCAGGCCGAAGTGGCCGCCGAAGGCGCCACCCTCGCCGAGGTCATCGAGGACCTGGAGAAGAACCACACCGGGATCGCCGCCCGCGTCCTGGACGACCAGGGCAAGCTGCGCCGTTTCGTGAACGTCTACGTCAACGACGACGACGTCCGCTTCGAGCAGGGCCTTCAGACCGCCACCCCGGACGGCGCGGGTGTCTCCATCATCCCGGCGGTCGCCGGCGGCTGATCGTTACCTTGGGTAACTTCAGTTACCCATTGTTCATTGAATTGCCTCCTCCGTGAGAGAAGCGGAGGGGGCGATTCTGCGTGATTGAGCGCGGTACAGTTGGGGAACCTGGTCGCGGCCTTCGGGTCGCGAGCCCTGGATTCGTGCCGCACGCCCGACAAGAAGCAGCCAAAGTACGCGGGTTTTATGCGGCTTTTGTGGCCTTTGTGTGGCCCGACTTGCCCCGAAGTCGGGCGAATTCTCACCACATTCCGGACCGTTCCCGTCCAGAATTCTCGTCCGATTGACCTGTTGCAGACGGCAGTTGGACAGATACATTCAGCCGCGGTCGACGCGTTCCGGCGCACGCCCCCGACCGATTTGGGGGGTGAGGTCTGACCCGGGTCCGCGAAGTGTGGATCTGTGCAAGGGCCAGTAATAGGGGAGTTAGGCATGGCTCAGGGCACCGTCAAGTGGTTCAACGCGGAGAAGGGGTACGGCTTCATCGCGGTCGACGGTGGTGCGGATGTTTTCGTCCACTACAGTGCGATCCAGATGGACGGTTACCGCACCCTGGAAGAGGGACAGCGGGTCGACTTCGAGATCTCGCAGGGTCAGAAGGGCCCGCAGGCGGACATGGTCAAGCTGGCGACCAGCTGAAGCACGCGTCGGCTGACAGCGACGTTCTTCTGCTCATCTTCGAAGGGCCCGTACCTCCTGGGGTGCGGGCCCTTCGTCATGCCCGGCGCGCCCCCTGTTCATGCCCGGCGTTCATGCCCGGCGCCCCCCGTTCGCGCGCGGCTGAGCGAGGCCCCCGGCAGGCGCGAGGCGCTTGCACTCGGGCATGCCGAGTGCTAATCATTGGCGTTAGCACTCTGAAGGTGAGAGTGACAAAGAAGGACCGGGTCGGTGAGGTCCGCGGGCCACGTGGGGCAGGGAACCACAGGCCGGCGAACCGTCCGTCGCGGGCGCGGGCGCGGTCCGAAGGAATCACCCCCAGTCCTGGAGGGACCACTTCACATGGCCAAGATCATCGCGTTCGACGAGGAGGCGCGGCGCGGCCTCGAGCGCGGCATGAACCAGCTCGCGGACGCCGTCAAGGTGACGCTCGGCCCCAAGGGTCGCAACGTCGTCCTCGAGAAGAAGTGGGGCGCCCCCACGATCACCAACGATGGTGTCTCCATCGCCAAGGAGATCGAGCTCGAGGACCCGTACGAGAAGATCGGCGCCGAGCTGGTCAAGGAAGTCGCGAAGAAGACCGACGACGTAGCCGGTGACGGCACGACGACCGCGACCGTCCTGGCCCAGGCCCTGGTCAAGGAAGGCCTGCGCAACGTCGCCGCCGGCGCCAACCCGATGGCCCTCAAGCGCGGTATCGAGAAGGCCGTGGAGGCCGTCTCCGCCGCCCTGCTGGAGCAGGCGAAGGACGTCGAGACCAAGGAGCAGATCGCCTCCACCGCGTCCATCTCCGCCGCCGACACCCAGATCGGCGAGCTGATCGCCGAGGCCATGGACAAGGTCGGCAAGGAAGGCGTCATCACCGTCGAGGAGAGCAACACCTTCGGTCTGGAGCTTGAGCTCACCGAGGGCATGCGCTTCGACAAGGGCTACATCTCCGCCTACTTCGCGACCGACATGGAGCGCATGGAGGCGGCGCTGGAGGACCCGTACATCCTCATCGCCAACTCCAAGATCTCCTCGGTCAAGGACCTGCTCCCGCTGCTGGAGAAGGTCATGCAGTCGGGCAAGCCGCTGCTGATCATCGCCGAGGACGTCGAGGGCGAGGCCCTGTCGACCCTGGTCGTCAACAAGATCCGCGGCACCTTCAAGTCCGTCGCCGTCAAGGCCCCGGGCTTCGGCGACCGCCGCAAGGCCATGCTCGGCGACATCGCCATCCTCACGGGCGGCGAGGTCATCTCCGAGGAGGTCGGCCTCAAGCTGGAGAACGCGACCCTGGACCTCCTGGGCCGCGCCCGCAAGGTCGTCATCACCAAGGACGAGACCACCATCGTCGACGGCGCCGGCTCCTCGGAGCAGGTGGGCGGCCGGGTCAACCAGATCCGCGCCGAGATCGAGAACAGCGACTCGGACTACGACCGCGAGAAGCTGCAGGAGCGCCTGGCGAAGCTCGCCGGCGGTGTCGCGGTCATCAAGGCCGGTGCCGCCACCGAGGTGGAGCTCAAGGAGCGCAAGCACCGCATCGAGGACGCCGTGCGCAACGCCAAGGCGGCCGTCGAGGAGGGCATCGTCGCCGGTGGTGGCGTGGCCCTGCTGCAGGCCTCCTCGGTCTTCGAGAAGCTGGACCTGGAGGGTGACGAGGCGACCGGCGCCAACGCCGTGAAGCTCGCCCTGGAGGCCCCGCTGAAGCAGATCGCCGTCAACGGTGGTCTTGAGGGTGGCGTCGTCGTGGAGAAGGTGCGCAACCTGGCCGTCGGCCACGGTCTGAACGCCGCCACGGGCGAATACGTCGACATGATCGCCGAGGGCATCATCGACCCGGCGAAGGTGACCCGTTCCGCCCTGCAGAACGCCGCCTCCATCGCCGCGCTGTTCCTCACCACCGAGGCCGTCATCGCCGACAAGCCGGAGAAGGCCGCCGCGCCGGCCGGCGGCGGCATGCCGGGCGGTGACATGGACTTCTGATCGACCTGACGGTTGATCGCCTGTCCTTCGGACCGAGGGCGGTGCTTCCAGCTTCTGGCTGGGGGTGCCGCTCTCGGGCGTTTCACGTGCCTCAGTCGGCGTAGTCCTTGAGTTCCTCAGTGTCCAGGGTGATGCTCACCGGCGGTGGGAGTTCGACGGTGGCGCCCCAGGGATAGGACGGGGACTGCTGGTAGCGGCCGTCTTTGGGGTCGCTGTAGACGACGACGGTGTTGTTGTCGCGGTCGATGAGGAGGTAGACAGGGATGTCGACCGCTCCATAGCCGACCGGCTTGTCGATACGGTCGCGCTGGTTGGTGTCGCGGTCGTGAGAGGTGATCTCTACGGCCATGAGGGCGCCGTCGGCCGGGGACCAGTTGCCGTGTCCCCTCAAGTGGCCCCTAGGCGTGAGGAAGCCGTCCGTGATGGCGCGGCCCTTGCGGTATGCCTCGGTCTTGACACCTCGTTCGGGCACGAGGTTCAGTTCGGGGCGCTGCTGCATGCACTGACGGAGCAGCCACATGAAGATCTCGCAGTGGTTGCCGTCCGGCATTGCCTTGACCTCTAGCTTTCCGTTGCTGTACTCAAGCCGGACGGTCTCCGGCGCCCGGCGTGCGAGTTCCTCGAAGTCCTCGACGCTGAGCGGATCCTTGGTACGGACGCGCCCGTCGATGAATTCGAGCCGCACGCCCTCCGGGGCCACACTGGCGAGTTCCTCGAAGTCCTCGATGGGCATCTGCGGGCGTTCAGCGGTGCTGGGGGTCATGGCGTCGCCTCCTCCCCTCCATCGTGCCCCGGGGTGGTGTCGTCGGACCGTAGGAGCGGTCATACGGGTGTCCTCTCTCGTCGCTTCAGGGACATCGCAGCCCGGATCTCGCCCGCGCGGGCGTGGACTGCGGGGGCGGGCAGGGGTGTACGGGGGCGCTCGGGAGCGCGTTCGCCCCGGCAGCCGCCGCACACGCCCCCCGGCAGTGCCTCCGGCTGCCCCGGGACCCCGCACTCCGCGCACTCCAGGACTCGGCGAGGTGGGCGGCGGACCGGTTCCGGCGGGAGTTTGTCGATCAGGCGGCAGCGGACCAAGGCGGCCGGGTGATGGACCGGCGTGGGCAGGCCCTCGGTCAGCGCGCGGAGTACGGCCTCGTCGGTGGCCCCACGAGCGAACCACCCCTCCACCAGCGGGGCGAGCGCGGCGCAGTCGGCGGCGGAGAGGGACAGGAGCGGGGCCGTACGACCCAGGGCGGCGAGCAGGATGTGGGCTCGGGAGCGGGTGGGGCGGGGCCGGTCCGGCGGCTCGTCCTTCGCCGGTACGTCGCCGCGTGTGAACGCCGCCCACCAGGTGTCGTCACGGGTGGTACGGGAGAACCACGTTCGGGTGATCCAGCGCGCGCCGCCGGAGCCGGTCAGGTGTTCCCGGCCCCTGCGTAAGTGGCCCGCCCGCTGGAGGTTGTTGAGAGCCGTTCGCAGGGCGCACTGGCCGTACGGGAGCTGCTTGGCCAGCGTTTTCACCGAGACGTCGGCACCTTCGGGTAGGCGGTCGATGTACGCGGCGATGGCGGCTTCGCGGGGCGGGAGGTGCGCGAAGTCGTGGTTGGTGCGGGGGAGTTGGTCAGGGGCGGAGCGCTTGCCGTAACCCGGATTGGCCATCGGGTGCGGGGTCGCATGCGCGGGCAGGGAGGCAGGACTAAGCTGGGCTTCAGCCACGGGATCGCTTCTCCGATCTCGTTGGTCAGACCCCCGCAGGTGTTTGCCGCACCTGGCGGGGGTTGTTCGTATGCGGGACGTTAGAGGTTTGTGACTGTCCGTGGCAAGTCGGTCGCGGCAAGTCAACTCGCAGGGTGGGAGGGTGGGTTGAGCCCACCACCCATTCCGCAGAAAGAGGTCTCGAAGCTCGGCGCCCGGAGCTCAAGCGCCGACGTTCCTGAGGTTTTCGACGAACGCCGACCAGGCCTCCGGCCGGAACACGAGCTTCGGTCCTTGGGGGGTTTTGGAGTCGCGGACGGGGACGAGGGCTGGGAAGTCGCGGGTGACTTCCAGGCAGTCGTCGCCGCCGCCTCCGCTGTAGCTCGACTTGTACCAGGTGGCCGCGCTCAGGTCGTAATCAGGGATGTTCCTCATGGGCGCAATCCTGCGCCAACGTCTCGACGAGGGCTAGGGACTTCTCCCGCGAGAGTGCGGAGGCCACGAGGAGATCGAACGTGAACCTCAGTTGGGTGACCGTGGCCGGGTCGTCCTCCAGTCGCCCGGTGCGCACCCCCTCGTAATAGACAAGCGGAGGGGCGTCCTCGAACTCCATCAGCTTCAGGGCACCCTGCATTGCTGCGTGCGCTCCCGCGCTGAGGGGCAGCACCTGCACGATGACCCGGCTCCGGCGGATCAGGCTCGCGATGTGGCGCAGGGCCTCCGCCATCACCTCTCGGCCACCGGTCTCCCGGCGTAACGCCGCCTCGTCAAGCACGGTCCACAACACCGGCTTTGTTGGGTGGTCAAGTAGACGGGTCCGCACCATCCGGCCTTCCGTCCACTCCTCGATGGTCTCCTCCGGTGCCGTCGGGTCGTACGCGCGGTTCACGGCTCGTGCGTAAGCGGGTGTCTGGAGCAGGCCGGGAATCAGGAGCGGTGCGTACTGTCTGATCACCGCGGCCTGCGCTTCCGCCTCCGCTGCCTCCCCAAAGTGCTCCGGATACTTCGACTTGGCCGCCGCCTTGCAGTTCCGCTTGAAGAAGCCCCCTGTATTCAGGGCTTCGTCCAGCATTGCCGCGATCTCCGGCTGCATCCGCCGTGTTCCAGCCTCCAGTTGGCCGATGAACGACCCGCTGACGAACAGCTTCGCGCCCAGCTCCTCCTGGCTGAGCCCCGCTCTCTCCCTCGCGTGCCGAAGCTCCGCGCCCAGCAGGGCCCTGGGTGATGACGACGGGTCGAGATCCTTCGGTCCTGCCATGGCAACTCCCGGTCTGACAGCAGAGTTTGTTGGGGCGCCCTCTCTGGCCAGGGTAGAGCGCTGACGGCCACTCTGTGTGGTGTACGTGAACACTCAGCGTGGAGGGATTGGCGCAATGGAGATGAAGGAAATGACGGTGGATGAGCGGCCCGCCCGTTCTGCCGAGGAAGCGGTGGAGCGGGTGCGCGCGGCCCTGTATGACGTCGGGATCGTTCTTCCGTCGCTCCGGATCGACCCGGTGACCGGCGCCCACGGGCACCCGTACGCCCTGGTCGATCTGGGCCGCTGCAACATCGGCGTCGCCTCGAAGCTGGCGGCGGTCCTCCGGGCGAAGGGCTGTCCGCCGGATTCGGCCGAGACGCCGACGGACGAGGCGCTGCGGGAGCGGGTGCGGCGACTGAACCGGGAGAGTGTGAGGGGCGTCACGTGAAGGCCTTCGCCGGGTTCGGAATGTGGGGCAGCGCATAGGCGATTACTTAAGGAGCTGCAACAATGCGTATTCACATACCGACCGGTTAACACCCGGCACCCCCCTCACGAGGAGCCCCCACGTGACCGTCACGACCCCCGCCTCCCGCGCGGCCCAGATACTCTCCCGTCCGATCGCGCTCAACGGCCTCACCGTCCCCAACCGGATCGTGATGGCGCCGATGACGCGGATGTTCTCCCCGGGCGGCATCCCGGGCGAGGACGTGCGGTCGTACTACGCCCGACGTGCCGCCGCCGGTGTCGGGCTGATCGTCACCGAGGGGACGTACGTCGGCCACGAGTCGGCCGGGCAGAGCGACCGGGTGCCGAGGTTCCACGGGGAGGAGCAGCTCGCGGGCTGGGCGAAGGTCGCCGAGGACGTGCACGCGGCGGGCGGCACCATCGTCCCGCAGCTCTGGCACATCGGCATGGTCCGCAAGGACGGTGACGCCCCCTACCCGGACGCCCCCGCGATGGGCCCGTCCGGCCTGGTCACGGCGGGCGCCGAGGCTACCGGCAAAGCGATGACGCAGGCCGACCTGGACGCCGTCATCGGCGCGTTCGCCGCGGCCGCCGCCGACGCCGAGCGCATCGGTTTCGACGGCGTGGAGCTGCACGGCGCCCACGGCTACCTCCTCGACCAGTTCCTGTGGGAGGGCACCAACCGCCGTACCGACGCCTACGGCGGCGACCCGGTGGCCCGTACGAAGTTCTCCGCGGAGATCGTCGCGGCGGTCCGTGCGGCCGTCTCGCCCGAGTTCCCGGTCATCTTCCGCTACTCGCAGTGGAAGCAGCAGGACTACACCGCCCGGCTCGCCGAGACCCCCGAGGAGCTGGAAGCCATCCTGACCCCGCTCGCCGCGGCCGGCGTCGATGTCTTCCACGCCTCCACCCGCCGCTACTGGCTGCCGGAGTTCGACGGCTCGGACCTGAACCTGGCCGGCTGGACGAAGAAGCTCACCGGCAAGCAGGTCATCACGGTCGGCTCGGTCGGCCTCGACGGCGACTTCCTCAACGCCTTCCAGGGCGAGGGCTCCCCGACCCAGGGCATCGACAACCTCCTCGACCGGCTGGAGGCCGAGGAGTTCGACATGGTCGCCGTCGGCCGCGCGCTGCTCCAGGACCCGGAGTGGGCGGCCAAGGTGCTCGCGGACCGTTCGGACGAGCTGAAGCCGTACGACGCAGCCGCTGTGAAGACCCTCAGCTGAGGTCCTGAAAACTCTCAGCCGGCGTCTCCGGGCGGGCACTTGTGATCGTGGTCGTGCGTTCCCTTGATGAGCGCTGACGCAGTGAGGGAGCGAGGAGCGAGATGACGACGAGTGAGTCCGAGGCGACCCCGGACACCGACGGCACCAGTCGCGTGGTGCGCACCGCCTCCGGCGCGGTGCGTGGCCTGCGTGAGCGGGGTCTGTCGGTGTTCCGGGGCATACCCTTCGCCGCACCTCCCGTCGGTCCGGCCCGCTTTCAGGCCCCGCGGCCGCCCCAGCCCTGGGACGGTGTCCGGGAGGCGTACGCCTTCGGGCCGCCGCCCCCGCAGGAGACGGGCTTCGTCGGACGCCTGGTCCCGCTCCCGCCCCCGCAGAGCGACGACTGGCTGACGGTCAACGTCTGGACCCCGGATCCGGACCCTTCCGCCGCCCGCCCGGTGATGGTGTGGATCCACGGCGGCGCGTTCAAACTGGGCCACTCCGGCCAGCCGGGTTATGACGCCCAGCATCTCGCTCGCGCTGGTGACGTCGTGGTCGTCACCCTCAACTACCGTGTGGGCATGGAGGGTTTCGCCCTCTGGGCCGGCGCCCCGGCCAACCGTGGGCTGCTGGACCAGGTGGCGGCCCTGGAATGGGTCCAGGAGAACATCGCCGCGTTCGGCGGCGACCCCGCCCAGGTCACGGTGTTCGGCGAGTCGGCGGGCGCGGGTTCCGTCGCCGCCCTGCTGGCGATGCCCAGAGCGCGGGGGCTGTTCCGGCGCGCGGTGACCCAGAGCGCGCCCGGCACGTTCTTCTCCGCCGACCTGGCCCGCGACATAGCGGTGGCACTGGCGGCCGAGGCGGACCGCGAGCCCACGGCGGCCGACCTGGCGACGGTGGCGCCGCAGCGGCTCACCGAGGCGGGCGCGGCGCTGGGCACCAAGATGGGCCAGTACACCGCCCGTTGGGGCCAGGTGGCCCCGACCACCGTCCCCTTCGGCCCGGTCGTCGACGGCGAGATCCTCCCCGGCACCCCCTGGCAGGCCCTCGCCTCCGGCGCGGCCCGCGACATCGACCTCCTCGTCGGCCACAACCGCGACGAGTACCGACTGTTCCTGGTCATGGCGGGCCTGTCCGGCAAGGTCACGGACGACCTGGCGACGACGGCCCTGCGGATGTACGCGCCGGGCGGCGAGACGGGCGAGAAGGCCTACCGCGCCGCCTTCCCGGATGCCTCCGCCGAGCAGCTCTTCGCTCGCGTCCAGACCGACTGGCTGTTCGCGCTGCCGACCCTGCGCCTCGCGGAGGCCCAGCACACGGGCGGCGGCCGCGCGCATGTCTACGAACTGACCTGGCCGGCCCCCGACACCGGCGGCGAGCTCGGCGCCTGCCACGCCCTGGACATCCCGCTGCTCTTCGGCACGTACGGCGCGGACCTCGGCGCTCTTCTCTTCCCCGGCGGCAGACCCACACCGGAGGCGGAGCGGCTCACGTCCTTCTTCCACCGTGCCTGGACGGCGTTCGCCCGGACCGGCGACCCCGGCTGGCCGGCCTACGACCCGCACTCCCGCCTGGTCCAGGTCCTGGACGCGGAGCCGGAGGTGGCGCCGTACCCGGAGGAGAAGAGCAGGCTCCTGTGGGAGGGGTACGACTTCCCGCCCTTGCCCCTGCTGGGCTGACGGCGGGGAGAGGGGCGGCAGGGGGAGAGGGCGGTGGGGGCGCTACAGGTTCCCCATGTTCCCCATGTTCCCCATGGGCTCGATGTCGACGTGCACCGGCGTGCCCCACACCCGCAGCACCTCGTAGTCGGTGAACTCGTGCACGAGCCGGTAGGCCATCGCGGGCCGGGACGAGCGCCGCTGGGCGGCGAGATACGCCTCGGCCTCCCGCCGGTCCCGCCGGGGCGTGCCGCACAGCTGCCACTCCTGCCCGCTCCACGCCTCCGGCAGCCAGCGCTGCTGCGGCTGGGGCCGGTCGGCGCGGACGCCGTACCGGGAGGGCGCGGTGGCGACGGGCGTGGGCTCGGCCCGCCCGCCCTGGAACTCAGAGCGGCGGGCGGCCCGGCGCCTGGTCTCGCAGAGCAGGCACAGATCGGGCGCGCTCTCGTCCACGGGCCCCTGCGGATGCTCGGCACACCGGGTGGCGGGCGCGCTGCTCCCGGCGCTCTCCTCCACCAGGTCGAGCGCCCGGCGAAGATCCGCCTTGATCTCGTGCAGCCGGGTGTCCGGGGTGTCGGCGGTGAGGGCCTCCCCGTGCTCCCCGAGGAGCCGGAGCGCCCTTCCGAGGGCGGCGAGCTGGGCGTGGTTCATGGTCAGCCTGCGTACACCTTTCCTGCCCCGGTGTCCAGCGGAGATCGCTTCCCCGGTGTCCGGCGACCGTGGTGGCGCGGTTCCCGCTCGTGGTGGACTGGCCGCGTGACGATACTGCCGAGCCGACTGGTGCAGGCCCTCCACCGCTTCAACGCCGCCCACCCCTGGGACCACAACGCGCACTATCACCCTTGGCTGCTGCGGCAGTTGCCGCGCCGGTTCGGCAGCGCCCTGGACGTGGGATGCGGCAGCGGGGACCTGGTGCGGCGGCT
The DNA here is from genome assembly GCF_000497445.1 of Streptomyces roseochromogenus subsp. oscitans DS 12.976. Lineage (NCBI taxonomy): Bacteria > Bacillati > Actinomycetota > Actinomycetes > Kitasatosporales > Streptomycetaceae > Streptomyces > Streptomyces roseochromogenus. The sequence goes on from NZ_CM002285.1 coordinate 5,163,593, forward strand.
GGCCGGGCACGCGGAGTCGGTCGTCGGCGTGGACGCGGACCCCCGGATTCTGGACAGGGCACGGGAGCTGACGGACGCGTCGGCCCCGGTCACCTACACCCGCGCCGCCGCCCCGCACGGCCTCCCCTCCGGCCCCTACGACGTCATCACCTGTGTCGCCGTACTGCACCACCTCCCCTGTGCCGACAGCCTCGCCCGCTTCCGGCGCGAACTCGCCCCCGGCGGCACCCTGGTGGTCGTCGGCTGCGCCCGGCCCCAGGGCGCCCTCGACCACGCGATCGGGCTGGCGGCCGTACCGCTCAACGCGCTGATCGGGTGGGCGAAGAACCGGGGGCGGGCCACGGCGCACCGGCCGCTCTCCATGACCGCGCTCACGCGTGACCCGGAGCTGACCCTCGACGAGATCGGCCGCGAGGCGGCCCGGCTGCTTCCCGGTGCCCGGCTACGACGCCGGCTGTTCTGGCGTTACACCCTCGTCTGGCGTGCCCCTGCCGCTCCGCGAGGCCGCTGAACAACCGGCGCCGGGTCGTCAGCCGTGGAGCTGGCTGAGGGTGCTGCCCGCCCCGCACACGGGGACGGCCGCGATGGCACCGGCCGCCAGCGCCAGCGGTGAGGTGGGCTGGAGAACGGGAAGTACGTTGAGGTTGCCGGCACAGGTCACGGCATCGTTGTCCAACTCGCGGTCGCCGGCGTGGGCGGGGGCGGTCAGGGCCGCGACGGACAGGGCCAGGACGGCTGTGGCCAGGAGCTTCTTCATCATGCCCGGGGGAACGACTGGCCGGGCGGGATGTCACGCGGGTGCGGCCACACGGGGACGGCGCGGGAAGCCGAAGAGGTAGGTCGCCGTGAAGCCGACCGCGTACCCGGTGAGCAGCCCGCCCGCGTAGACCGCCAACGCCACCGCCGGGCCCCGGTTCCCGGTCAGCAGCGGGAACAGCGCCCAGCCCGACGGGCCGATCGCCGTCGCGCCCACCTTGGTGCCGAGCATCGCGAAGAAACCGACGAAGCCCCCGCCCGCCGCCCCGCCCGCGCAGGCGGTCAGGAACGGCCGGCCGAGGGGCAGCGAGACGCCGTAGATCAGCGGTTCGCCGACGCCGAGCAGGCCGGCCGGGAGGGCCGAGCGGATCGTCGTACGCAGGGAGTCGTGGGAGACGTCGTGGCGCAGCCGGACGTACACCGCGAGCGCCGCGCCCACCTGGCCCGCGCCCGCCATGGCCAGCAGGGGGAGCAGCACGGTGTAGCCCTGCTGCTCGATGAGGGTGGTGTGGATGGGGATGAGGGCCTGGTGCAGGCCCAGCATGACCAGGGGCAGGAAGAGACCGCCGAGGAGCAGTCCGGCGGCCGCCCCGGCGGTGGCCAGCAGCCAGTCGGCAGCCGTGCCGATCGCGGCGGCCACCGCACCGGCCGCGTACATCAGGCCGTACAGCGTGACCAGGCCGGACACGAGGACGGTGAGCGTGGGCGTGAGCAGGACGTCCAGCGCGCCCGGCACCCGGCCCCGTACCCACTTCTCCACCCGGGTCGCGAGCAGCGCCGCGGCCAGCGCGCCGAGCACCCCGCCCTGTCCGGGCGCGAGGTGCGTCCCGGACACCGTCACCTTCGCGACGCCCGGGTAGACGACGACGGCCGCGGCCGCGCCGCCCAGTACGGGGGTGCCGCCGAACTCCTTCGCCGCGTTGACGCCGACGAACGCCGCGATCAGGGCCAGGAAGGCCGACGCGATGGCCGACAGGGCCGGGGTGAGGCCGGGCAGCCAACCGGTGTTCAGCAGCAGCCCGTTGACGCCGGACAGGATGCCGCAGCCGATCAGTGCGGGGATGAGCGGTACGAAGACGTTCGCGACGCGGCGCAGGGCGGTCTTGAGCGGGGTGGCGTTACGGCGCCGCAGGACTTCTCGTACGTCGGTGCCGTCGCGCAGCTCGGTGGCCTTCGGCAGGCCGGTGCCGTCGCCCGGCTCGGTGCCGTTGGCGCCCGGTTGCCCCGCCGTGATCCGTGCTGTCACCTCCGCCGTGACCTTGTCGACCACCCCGGGGCCGAGCACGATCTGCCAGGCGGGCCCGTCGGCCACCACCCCCACCACACCGGGCAGGGCTCGCAGCGCCGCCTCGTCCGCTGCCGCCGGATCGGCGAGGGACAGCCGGAGACGGGTCATGCAGTGGGCCACGGAGGTGACGTTGGCCGGGCCGCCGACCCGGTCGAGGACGGCGGCCGCGGTGGCGGCGGGGCCAGGGGAGGCGGGGTGATCAGGGGAGGCGGGGTGGTCGTTGCGCACGCCCCGAGCGTGCGGGTCAGCGGGGCGCGTGCGCCAGCGCGGCACGCAGATGCCCGCCGGACTCCTCCAGAAGGCGGGCGGCCGTCGGGCCGTCGACGCCGGCGAGGAGGGCGAGGATGGCGTTCTTCACCTCCCCGCCGGACTCGGTGAGGGCCTTCTCGATCTCCGCGTCCGAGGCGCCCGTGGCCAGGGACACGATCCGGCGGGAGCGGGCCCGGAGCTTGTCGTTCGACACCCGTACGTCGACCATCAGATTCCCGTAGGTCTTGCCGAGCCGGATCATCGTGATCGTCGAGAGCATGTTGAGGACCAGCTTCTGGGCCGTACCGGCCTTCAGCCGGGTGGACCCGGTGATCAGCTCGGGCCCCACGACGACCTCGATGCCGTGCTCGGCGGCGGCCGCGAGCGCGCTGTCCGCGTTGCAGGACAGGCCGACGGTCAGGGCGCCCAGGGCGCGGGCGTGCTCGACGGCGCTGATCGCGTAAGGGGTGCGGCCGGAGGCGGAGATGCCGACAACGGTGTCGGCGGGGGCGAGTTTCAGCGCGTCCAGGTCCTGCCGGGCCAGCTCCCCGGAGTCCTCGGCGCCCTCCACCGAGGTGACCATGGCCGCGGGTCCGCCCGCGATCAGGCCGACGACCTGCCCGGGTTCGGTGTTGAAGGTGGGCGGGCACTCGGAGGCGTCCAGCACGCCCAGCCGCCCGGCGGTACCGGCACCGGCGTAGATCAGCCGACCGCCGTTCGCCATGCGCTCGGCCATGGCGTCGATGGCGGCGGCGATGCGGGGCAACTGCGTCGACACGGCGGTGGGCACGGCGGCGTCCTCGCCGTTCATCAGGCGGGCGATGTCGAGGGTGGGCAGACGGTCGATGTCGGCGAGCTCGGGACGGAAGGCTTCGGTGGTCAGGGAAGCCAGCTGGCTGCGCAGCTCATGGGAGGTCATGGGGGGTGGCTCTCTCAGGTCTGGGTGCCGTTGTGCGTGCTGGTGCTCACCTGGGGTTGGTGCGATGCCGGTGAGCCAGCGCCTCGTACGACGCGGCCAGCGCGGGCGCCGCCGTCTCGTACGTCCGCTGCGCCACTCCCACGAACAGGCAGTCCACCACGAGCAGTTGACTCGTCCGCGAGGACATCGCGGCCGGTCGCAGCTCGCTCTCCCGTGAGGTGGACGTGGTCAGTACGTGGTCGGCGTACTGGGTGACCGGCGAGTCGGGCCGGCCGGTGATGGCCACGGTCGTGGCCCCGTGTTCGAAAGCGACCCGCAACGGCTCGATGACGTCCCCCGTCGAGCCGGAGTGGGTGATGGCGATCGCCACGTCACCGGAGCGGAGCTGCACCGCGTTGGTCACCGCGAGGTGCGGATCGCTGTGGGCGTGGGCTATGAGCCCTATCCGCAGCAGCTTCTGTGTGAGGTCCTGGGCGACGAGCCCGGACGCGCCGATGCCGTACACGTCGGTGCGGCGGGCCCCGGCCAGCGCGCCCACGGCGGCGCCGAGCTGGACGGTGTCGAGTCCGGCGGCCGTGTCGGCGAGGGTCTGCTGTTCCTCGTAGGCCAGCTTGGTGACGACGTCGGCGATGGGGTCGTCCACCGCGATGTCGGTCGTGATCGCGGGCGCGCGGCCCGACTGTTGCTGTGCGGCGAGCCCGGCGAGGGCGAGCCGCAGATCTCGGTAGCCGGGGTAGCCGAGGAGCCGGGCGGTGCGGACGACGGTGGCCTCGCTGGTGCCGGTGAGCTCGGCGAGGCCGGTGACCGTGAGGGCGGCGCAGCCGGCCGGGTCGTTCGCCACGGCCTCGGCGACGCGCTGCATGGACCGGGTCATGGAAGGGGCGAGGGTGCGCACCTTGGCGGAGAGCGAGCCGCCCGGACTGCCGAAAATTTCCTTCACGTCCTGGGTCACGAGTGAAAGATATTTTCGGTTCGGTGTTGTGGTCAAGAGTGCGCACAATGGGTTCCATGGATCCCCTCAGTCCCCTTGAGCAGGCCTTGCATGCCGCGCGGGCCCTCGTGCTCGCCGATCTGGTCGCGGGCGAGGTCGCGGAGGCGGACGTGGTCTCGCTGGTCGAGGACTCCGTCATGGAGCGGCGCTGGTGGGTCGAGCAGTGGCCGGAAGGCGCCGCCTTTGTCGCCGGGCTGATCGCCCAGGACGTTCAGGACGCGCTGCTGGACCGGTACGGCCGCTGGCCGCTGTGCCCGGTGTGCCGCACCGGCGACCCGCACGCGCTGGACGTGGAGCCCGAGCTGGGTCCCGACCCGCACTGGGTGTGCCACAAGGCGGGCGTGAAGGTCGCGGCGGTGGGCTCGCTGGGCTCGGCCACCGGCGGGATGACCTCGTCGTGACGCTGTACATCGACCCGCCCGCCTGGCCCGGCCACGGCCGCATGTGGTCGCACCTGGTGAGCGATGTGTCGTACGACGAACTGCACGCGTTCGCCGAGCGGTTGGGCGTGCCGAGGCGCGCCTTCGAGCGCGATCACTACGACCTTCCGGCGCACCGGTACGCGGACGCGGTGGCGGCCGGGGCGGTGCGGGTCGGCTCCAAGGAGCTGGTCCGCCGGCTCACCCAGGCCGGACTGCGGCGCCCGAAGGGCCGGCCGGCCGCGTAGGGGCGGGACTGAACCGGCCTTCTGCCTCACCGGCGGATGTAGAGCTGGAGCCCGGTGTCCATGCCGTGTTCCTCGTGGGCGACCCGCTCCTCCTCCACGGTCGCCCGGGTGAACCCGGCCCGGGACACCACGCGCTGCGAGGGGACGTTGGCGTGCTCGATCGTCGCGAAGACCATCGAGACGTCGTCCCTGGCCAGCGCCTGCTCCGTCAGGGTGCGCACCGCCTCGGTGGCGTACCCCTGGCCCCGGGCACCCTCGACCAGGTCGTAGCCGATCTCCACCCGGCCCTGTTCGTTCGGGGCGGTGTGGAAGCCGATGCCGCCGATCGCCCGGCCGTCCTCGTGCCGGACGAGTGCGAAGACCCCGAACTCCGGCCGGTGCACGCCGGTTTCGTACGCCTTCACCAGGAAGGAGGCGGCCTGTCGGGTGCCCTCGTACGGCTCGCCATTGAGCCAGTCGAAGCCGCCGTCACCGCCCAGGGACAGATCGCGGGCGGCGGCCGGGCGGAGGCCGGTGAGGGTGAGGCGCTCGGCGGGGATGACGAGGTTGTTGTGCCAGCGCCACTCGGTGACCGGGGCGCGGCCTGGCAGCTCGCCGCGGCCGGTGGCCCACAGCAGGGTCGGCCAAGGGGCGGGGCCGGGCTGGACGTGCGGGAAGAGGCAGGTCAGGACGGACTCGGCGAGGTCGGCCGGCGGCTCGTAGGGGATGCCCAGGCCCTCCGCCATGTCGTGGCTGTGGAGCAGCACCTCGGCGACGCCCATCGCGGCGAAGCCCACCCGGTCGGCGCTGCGGAAGGGGTAGGGGTGGAAGGCGCGGACGCCGGGCGGGGTGGTGCGGACGGTGGCGGCGAGCAGGGCGCCGGTCGTCTCGATGACGTGCAGCAGGCCCGCGTTGTCGGTGCCCTCGTCGAGGGTCAGCTCGAAGGGGACGTAGGCGTCCTGTGCGCGTCCGGCCAGGTTGGCGGCGTAGGCGACGAGGTCGTCGGCGACATGGACCGCGGTGGTGTGGCAGTCCCACTCCAGCCGCCCGGCCGGGACGGCCGTCCAGTCCCGGTCCACCGCCGTGCGCAGCATCGCGGTGCAGCCTGCCACGGCCTCGATCACGTCATCCCCGTTTGTCGCTCGCATGGGGCGAACCCTAAGGGGGCCCCTTCCCTCAGGTCGACAGCATTTCCAGCTCGGCCGAGAGGTTGTAGCGGGCGGTGGCCTCCCAGTGCTCCTGCCCGTACGGGGTGCGGAACAGCCGTGGCAGGTCGAGGAGTTGACGCAGAATCGCCGAACGCCCCTGCCGGAAGGCGTCGTTCGGCACGAAGTGGTACTCCTCGCGCACCTCGGCGGTGTAGGCGGCGTACGCCGACGGGGACGCGGCCAGGATCGCCAGGTCGGCGTCGCACAGCACCTGGCCGTCGCGGTCGTCGTCGGCCGGGTCGTGCGTGACGGTGAGCCGCACCAGCCGGGCCACCTCGGCGGTCCTGTCCCGTGAGACCCCGGCCTCGGGCAGCGCACGCTCGGCGAGCCGGGCGGACCGCTCCTCGTTCGCCGACCGCTCGGGCAGATACACGGCATCGTGGAACCAGGCGGCCAGCCGTACGACGTCCGGATCGGCGGCGTACTCCTCCAGTACGTCGACACGGTCGAGGACCGCCGCCAGGTGCTCCACGGTGTGGTACCGCCGCTGCGGCTCCTGCCAGCGGCGCAGCAGGGCGTCGGCGTACCGGTACGGGTCCGGGGCGCGGGAGTCGTCGTCCCGTACCGCGAGCAGGGCGCGCAGCCAGCGGGAACGCAGGTCGTCGAGGTCGGCCATGCCGCCATTCTCCCGCCGGGCGACCCGATGCACCTGGGACAGGCCCTGGGGTGGTCGCCCGCGGGCGGATACGAGCCGGCCGGCGTGCAGGGAGGTGGAGCTCGGCATCTTCGGATGGGGGCATCTTCGGGTGAGGGCGCTCCCGTACAGGCGTAGTCTTGGAATTGGACTAGACCTGTAGCCGTCGGCGGTATGCGCCGAGGAATGCCGAGGAATGGGGTGCCATGAGCAAGCGTGCAGTCCTGGAGGTGATCGCTCTCGACGTCGAGGACGCGGTCGCCGCCCAGGCCGGAGGCGCGGACCGCCTGGAACTGGTCACCGACATGGCGGCCGACGGGCTGACCCCGTCGGTGGCCGTCTTCGCCGGGATCCGGGCCGCCGTCGACATCGACCTGCGCGTGATGCTCCGCCTCACGGACGGGTTCGCGGCCGGTGACGTGGAGCGGCTCGTGGGAGTGGCCGCGGAGCTGCGGGCGGCCGGCGCCGACCAGTTCGTGCTCGGGTTCCTCGACGCGCACGGCGGGGTGGACCTGCCGGCGGTGGAGCGGGTGGTCGGCGCGCTGGACGGCTGCGCGTGGACCTTCCACCGGGCGATCGACCGGGCCGCCGACCGCGACGCCCTGCGCAAGCAGCTCGCCGACCTGCCGGGGCTGGACACCTACCTGACCGCGGGCGCCGCCGACGGCGTGGACGAGGGTCTGCCGACGCTGGTCGCCGAGGCGGGACGGCGCGGGGAGCCGGGCTACGACCAGACGCTCCTCGTCGGCGGCGGCCTGCGCCTGGAACACGTACGGCCGCTGCGCAGCGCCGGGATCGACGCGTTCCACATCGGCGGCGCGGCGCGCTCCGCGGGTTGGGCGGGGGCGGTTTCCGAGGGGGCTGTGCGGGAGTGGCGGAGGGCGTTGGACGCGGAGTAGCGCCGTCGGGATGCGGATCGCGTGCCGGGTGCGGGCCGTTTGCGGAGCCGCATGTCGAATGCGGCCCCGCGTCCCTTGGGGAGCTGCCCCCGTCGGCGTCGTCAGCCGGCCGCCAGCCCGACGAGTACGAGGAGCACCAGCAGTGCGAAGGCGGTGAGCGGGGCGATGCCCACCAGTCCGGTCGGGCGCCCGAACACAGGGCGGCCCGGGTCCAGCCCGGGGCGCTGGGCGGCGGCCGCTGCGGGGAGCTTGCGGATCCTGGACAGGGTGAAGAGGTTGATCAGCAGCGTGATGGGCGTGATGAGCATCGACATCGGACCCCACCACCCCATCGCCAGGGTGTCCGCCTGCATCTTCCGGAAGACGGCGAGAGCGCAGGAGCGGCAGAAGGTGCCCTCTCGCCGCAGGAACCGCATGATCACCAGAAAGCCCTGGTGGCCGCGGATCGTCACCGGCGCCGCGGGCACCCCGCCGCACACCTCGCACCCGATGGCGGGAGCGGCCGGGTACCCGCCGGGGGCCTGCTGGTACGCGGCCTGCCCGTAGCCGCTGGGCATCTGCGGGTGGGGAGCCTGTCCGTAGCCTGCGGGCGCCTGCGGGTACGGAGCCTGACCGTAGCCTGCCGGCGCCTGCGGGTGGGGAGCCTGCTCGTAGCCGCCGGGGGTCTGCGGGTACGGAGCCTGACCGTAGCCGCCCGGCGCCGGCTCGTAGGGAGCCTGGCCGTAGCCGGCGGACGCCTGCTGGTGGTGCCCGGGGTACTGGTGGTGCGTGGGGTGCGGAGGCGGGGGAGTGCTCAACGGGAGCCTTTCCATGGGGACGTGACAAGCCGGAGAGCACCCTAGGCCGTCAGGCCAACTGGGCCGGTACCGGGGCCGAGTGCGTCACGATCAGCCCCGACACTGCACGCGTCAGCGCTACATACAGCCGCCGCAGACCCGTCCGTTCGTCCGGCTCGCCGTCCACCACCGCCTGCGGCTCGTCCAGGACCACGTAGTCGTACTCCAGACCCTTGGCGAGCGACGCCGGGACCAGGGTGAGGCGGGTCTCACGGGTGGTCTCCTCGCCGGGGGCGAGACAGGTGATCCCCGCCGCCGTCAGGGCCTCGGACAGGGCCGGGATACGGGCGTCGGCGGCGATCAGCCCCGTCGAGCCCTCGTTGGCCAGCAACTCCTCGCACGCGGCGACGACTTCGGCGGTCCCCGCGGTCGTACGGACCTCGAAGAAACCGGGGTTCTCACGGACGGAGGCCACCGGTGTGAGGCCGGGCGCGATGTGCGGGAGGAGCCGGGAGGCGTACGTGATGACGTCCGCGGGGACGCGGAAACCGGCCGTCAGCTCCTCGATCACGCCCTCGCGCTTGCCGAGATGGGCCAGCGCCTCGCCCCAGCTGCGGGTCGCCCAGGGCGTCGTACCCTGCGCCAGGTCGCCGAGGACGGTCGCGCTGCCGGTGGTGCAGCGGCGCCCCACGGCCCGGTACTGCATGGGGGAGAGGTCCTGCGCCTCGTCGAGGACGACATGGCCCAGCGAGTGCGTGCGCTGGATCAGATCCGCCGCCTCGTCGATCAGCACCGCGTCCGCGGGCGACCACTTGGCCGACTTCACGCCGCGCACCGGCTTGGCCCACAGGATCGTCCGCTGCTCGTCCTCGTCCAGGACCCCCGCGGCGTGCTCGGCGAGGAAGCCGGCGTCCGTCAGCAGCCGCAGGACCAGCTTCGCCGGGTCCACCACCGGCCAGCTCTCCTTCACGACCGCCTTCACCGCGCTGTTGCGGGCGACGGCGTCCTGCACCCGGTCGTCCGGGGCCTCCCCGGCCCGCTCCATCTGCACCAGCACCGCGTGCGCGATCCGCTGCGGCAGGGCCTCGCGGGCGGCGCCGTAACGGATGTCCCGCTGCAGCAACTCCCGGACGATCTCCTCCAGTTCGTACGACGGCACCCGCCAGCGGCGCGAGCCGCGCACCACCACGACCGCCTCCGTCGGCAGGGTCACATGGGAGTACAGGGCCCGCCGCAGCACCTCGGCCATCCGGGCGTCACCCTTGATCACGGCCGCGGCCGCGTCGTCCGCGCCGCGCACCTCCACGTGCGCCACCAGGTCGTCCACGGTGGCCTGCTGCACGGCCAACTCGCCCAGGGCCGGCAGGACTTGCTCGATGTAGTGCAGGAAGGAGCGGTTCGGTCCGATGACGAGCGTGCCGGTGCGGGCGAGCCGCTCCCGGTGGGCGTAGAGGAGATAGGCGACCCGGTGCAGGCCGACTGCGGTCTTCCCGGTCCCCGGGCCTCCCTGTACGCACACGGTCCCGTCCAGCCCGCTGCGGACGATGTCGTCCTGCTCGGGCTGGATGGTGGCGACGATGTCCCGCATGGGGCCGACGCGCGGCCGCTCGATCTCCTGCTGGAGCAGCTTGCTGGCCTTCGCGGTCTCCTCCGGGTCGGACAGATACTCGTCCTCGTAGGCCGTGAGATCGCCGCCGGTGTAGCCGAAGCGGCGGCGCAGCCCGATGTCCATCGGGTCCTTCTTGGACGCCCGGTAGAACGGCTGCGAGACCGGGGCACGCCAGTCGATGACCATGGGGTCGCCGCCGGCGTCGTGCACATGCCGCCGCCCGATGTAGAACTGCTCGCCGTCCGCACCCTCGGCCTGATCCGCACCCGGTGCGTGCAGGTAATCCAGCCGGCCGAAGAACAGCGGGGTGTCGCTGAGGTCGGCCAGCGCCTTGATCCGCTCGTCGATCTGGCGGGACAGCACCTGGGCGTCGACCCAGTTCGCGGTGGCGTACCGGATGTCCAGCGACTCCACGTCCTCACGCATGGCACGCAGCGCGGCACGGGAGGAGGCGAGGTGGGAACGCTCTCGGGAGAGGGGGTCGGCAGGGCCTTCGAGGGGTTCGTGGGCGGGCGCGGACAAGGGGGTGCCTCCGGTGGGCCTGCTGGGTGGCTACGACGATGCCGCACGGTTTCCGACCGGGCGACGGCACTCCGCTAGGGGGGAGGCGGGCAAGAGAGAGGATTTTAGTCAGGGCGCACAGGCGGCGCCAATGAATTTCCCGCCCGGCGTCTCAGCTCCCGGTGCCCTGCGGTCTGACCGCGTCGAACAGGGGCCAGCCGTCCACCTCCGCCTCCACCGGCCCCGCTGCCGGAAACAGCCCACGGGCCAGGGCCTCGTCCAGCAACGCCCGCACGCTGCCCGGCTCGTGGAGATTCAGGTACTCCCGGTCCGGCAGACGTATCGCCGCGCCCTCGTCGTGGCAGCCGTCGGCGATGATCCGGTCGGACGCCGGCCGGAACACCAGACGCAGCCGGGCCCGGCTTCCGGGACGCCACAGCGTCACCGTGCTGCTGCACCCGGGGTAGCCTCGCACCCGATCGTGCCGGTGCCAGAAGCACCAGCCGTACACCGTGCCGCCCAGCACCACGCGACGGACCCTGCGCCTGCTCCCCATGGCGGCACTCTAGAACGATCACCGCGCCCTGGCCCCTAGGGGACACAGACCCCCCGAAGTAGGGGCCGGGGTCGACCCGGAGGCCTAGTCCGAGGCGTCCTGAAGTGGCTCCGGAGACCGATGCGGGTCTCATGCCCGGCGATCCACCATGGAGACATGAGCGCAGCAACCATCTCTCCGGCCCCCGCCCGACCCCCGTCCGGTGCCACGGCGGCCGACGGGCCCCACCATCACCCGCTCGGCAACGCCCTGCGCGCGATCAAGGTGTTCGCGGAGGCCGCGTTCAACGTGATCATCCTCGGCGAGTACGGCGAGGAAGCGGGCATACGCCGTCGGTGACCGCTCCCTCGGCCGGCCGTCGGCTCAGCTCTCCGCAAGGATCTCGTCGGCGTCCACGATCCGGTAGGCGTAGCCCTGTTCGGCCAGGAAGCGCTGGCGGTGGGCGGCGAAGTCCTGGTCGATGGTGTCGCGGGCGACGACCGAGTAGAAGTGCGCCTGGTGGCCGTCGGCCTTCGGACGCAGGACCCGGCCGAGCCGCTGGGCCTCCTCCTGGCGGGAGCCGAAGGTTCCGGACACCTGGATGGCGACGGTGGCCTCCGGCAGATCGATGGAGAAGTTGGCGACCTTGGAGACGACGAGCACACTGATCTCGCCTTCCCTGAAGGCGTCGAAGAGCTTCTCGCGCTGGGCGTTGGACGTCTCGCCCTTGATGACGGGGGCGTTCAAGTGCTCGCCCAGTTCGTCGAGTTGGTCGATGTACTGGCCGATGACGAGGATCTGCTGCCCGGCGAACCGGCGCACGATCGCCTCCGTCACCTTCCGCTTCGTGTCCGTCGTCGCACAGAAGCGGTACTTCTCCTCCGTCTCGGCGGTCGCGTACGCCAGCCGCTCGGAGTCGGTGAGGTTCACCCGGACCTCGACACAGTCCGCCGGCGCGATGTACCCCTGCGCCTCGATCTCCTTCCACGGCGCGTCGAACCGCTTCGGCCCGATGAGGGAGAACACGTCCGACTCGCGGCCGTCCTCACGGACGAGGGTGGCTGTCAGACCGAGCCTGCGCCGTGCCTGCAGATCGGCGGTGAACTTGAAGACGGGAGCCGGCAGCAGATGCACCTCGTCGTAGAGGATCAGCCCCCAGTCCCGGGAGTCGAACAGCTCCAGGTGCGGGTAGACACCCTTCCGCTTGGTCGTCAGCACCTGGTAGGTGGCGATGGTGACCGGGCGGATCTCCTTCTTCGTCCCGCTGTACTCACCGATCTCGTCCTCGGTCAGCGAGGTCCGCTTCACCAGCTCGTGCTTCCACTGCCGGGCGGAGACGGTGTTGGTGACGAGGATGAGGGTGGTGGACTTCGCCTGGGCCATCGAACCGGCGCCGACCAGCGTCTTCCCGGCGCCGCACGGGAGCACTACCACCCCGCTGCCGCCGTGCCAGAAGTTCTCCACGGCCTGCTTCTGGTACGGCCTGAGCGCCCAGCCCTCCTCCAGCAGCTCGATCGGATGCGCCTCACCGTCGACGTACCCGGCGAGATCCTCGGCCGGCCAGCCCAGTTTCAGCAGCACCTGCTTGATCTGCCCGCGCTCGGACGGATGCACGACGACCGAGTCCGGGTCGATCCGCGCCCCCACCAGCGGGGCGATCCGCTTGGACTTCAGCACCTCCTCCAGCACCGGCCGGTCCGTGGTGGTGAGCACGAGCCCGTGCGCGGGGTGCTTGGACAGGGTCAGGCGGCCGTAGCGGTCCATGGTCTCGGCGATGTCGACCAGCAGCGCGTGCGGCACCGGATACCGGCTGTACTGCACCAGCGCGTCCACCACCTGCTCGGCGTCATGCCCGGCGGCGCGCGCGTTCCACAGCCCGAGCGGCGTGACCCGGTAGGTGTGAATGTGCTCGGGCGCCCGCTCCAGCTCGGCGAACGGCGCGATGGCCCGACGACAGTCGTCGGCCCGCTCGTGGTCGACTTCCAGGAGCAGGGTCTTGTCGGACTGGACGATCAGTGGACCATTCACGCGCGGTACACCCTTTCCATACGGCCAAACGTCCAGTGTGCCCTATTGGCCGATGATCAGGGTCAGTCCTCCGCCAGCTCCGCCACCCCCGTGATCCGGTGCAGGGGATAGGTGCGGACCTCGTCCGCCGTGTGGTCGTAGGCCGTGACGAAGCCGCCCTCGACGCGGACCGGGGCGATGACGCGCTGGCTGGCGGTGCCCTCGGCGTTGACGTAGCCGATCCAGAGGGACTCGCCGGTCAGGACGGCAGCCTGCATGGTGGCCAGGGTCTCGGCGGAGGAGGTGCGGGGC
>NZ_CM002285.1:5177122-5179868 GCF_000497445.1 Streptomyces roseochromogenus subsp. oscitans DS 12.976
CTCGGCGGCCGGTGCGTAGCCCATCGCGCGCAGGCCCTCCAGCAGCGCGGCCGGATCGGTCTGGGCGGCCAGCACGGTCGGGGCGAGGCGGCGCAGCCGCAGGGCCGCGGCGCGCTTGTCGGCCAGGATCTCGTTCAGCAGGGTGTCGTCGTCGCAGCGGACGTACGCCGAGGCCGCGCCGACCCGGAGGTGACCGTGCTTGCGGGCCACGTCGTCGATGAGATAGGCGAGCGGCTGCGGGACCGGCGTACGGGAGTGCTCGGTGAGGAAGGCGTGCAGGTCGGTGGCGGTCCGGCCGGCGTCCAGGGCGCGCCGCACCGAGGCGGGGGTGAAGCGGTACACCGTGGCGCCGCCCTTGGACTCGACGTCCGCGAGCACGTCCAGCACATCGGCGAGCGGCCGCCGCAGCGGTCCCGGTGCCACCGCCGTCAGGTCGGCCTGGAGCAGGACGTGGTCCAGCGGCTCGGGCAGCAGCGGCGCCAGCAGCCGCCCGGCGGCGGCCGTCGCCACGGCCTGCTCGGCCGGGGAGAGCGGAGCGGGGACGGCGGCCGGCCGATGGTGGTGGTGCACGGGCAGCTTGTCACCGGGGCCGACGGGTTCGGCCGACGTGACCGGCATAGCCGACGTGACCGGCACGGCCGACTTGGAGGGCACGGCTGACGTGGCCGACGTGGCTGAGGAGCTTGAGGTGCCCAGCAGGGCCCGCCCGTGCTCCGACAGCGCGCCGCGCCCCGTGACGCCCAGCAGTTCGGCCTCGGACAGGGCCCAGCGGGCGAGCCGGGAGCGCAGATCCTCCTCGCCGGTCCTCCCCCAGGCCCGGCTCCGCTCGCTCTGGGGCACCCCCACCGTGTCCCGCTGGGGCCCGCGCAGCGGCCGTTCCCAGCGCAGCCGGGCCAGCACCGACTCGGCGTCCGGGGCCGCGCCGGCCGGCAGCCCGGCCAGCAGGGTCAGCACCCGGTGCCGTACCTCGGACGCGGCGGACCGGTCGAGTCCCGGGCCCAGCGCGGACAGCGTGCGGTCCTTCGCGTCCCGCCCGCCGACCAGCCCCGGCGTCCGCGTGGCCGCCAGCCAGGCCTCCGCGAGGTGGGCCCAGCGCTCGGCGGGGGGCCGCTCCAGCCACTCGTCGTAGGCGGGCGTGGCCGCGTACCGCTCGTCGGCCTCGCCGTCGGAGGCGACCAGACCGGCGGCGTACGCCAGCTCCACCCAGAACGCGGCGACCGGCTCCGACACGTCCAGGGCGACGGCGGTCCGCTTCAGATCGCGCACGCTCAGGCCGCCGGCCCGCAGCACGGCCGGGCCGCCCTCGTCCCAGTCCTTCAGCAGTTCCTCGATGGTGGCCAGCGCGGTGTACGCCTGCCCGGCCGCCGTCGCGTCCACCACCTGCGGACCGTGCGTCGCGGCCGGTTCGACGGCGGGCGGCAGCGGCTCGGGCGCGCGGTGGGCGCGGCCCCCGCGCAGATGCAGGGCCACCTCGCGCGGCAGGACGACCGTGCCGGGCGTGGCCGGCAGCAGCAGACCGCGGTCCAGCAGCCAGCGCAGATGCGCCGCCGGGTCCGCGGTGACCTGCCCGTACGGCGGCCCCCACACCAGCCGGGACAGCACCTCGCGGGACGGCTGCGGGGCGCCGTCGAGCAGTTCGGCCATCGTCTTCCGGTCGGCGAACAGCGCGGTGAGCGCAGCCACGGCCGACACCGAGTCGTGGGTCGAGGGCAGCCCGGCCGCCGCCACGATCTCCTGGATCCGGCCCGGCGAGATGCCCGAGGCGGCCTCCTGCACGCCAGGTCCGAGCCCGGTCGGGGAGGGGTGCTGCGGGGACGGAGCGAGGAGTTCGCGGGCCGTGCGCACCAGCCGCAGCCGCTCGTCGTCGCCCCACACCAGCGCCTGCTCGCGCAGGGTGCCGAGGGCACGCGGCAGCGCGGCGGTGACCGTCTCGTCCCCGGCGTCGCCCGACATCAGCCCGAGCAGCGTGCCGTACGACGCCGGGTCCGGGGCCACGGCCAGTGCCTCCGCCGTCTGCAGCGCGAACCGGTCCAGCCGCTCCAGCGCGCGCAGCACCGAGGCGCGGGTGCCGGCGCGCGTGGCGAGCTGGGTGAGGTCGGTCGGGACGGGCGTGATGAGGTCGGGGCGGCTGCGCAGCAGCGCGGCCAGGGAGACGTCGTCCCGCGCGCGGAGCGCTTCCGCGAGGGAACGGGGGGCTGGGCGGGCCGCTTGGCTCATCTGACCCACGTTAGCGGGTGAGCGCGTTCCAGCCGAGTGAGTCGGGATGGGGGTCCCCCCGCGCGAGCGAAGCCGAGCGTGGGGGAGGGCGGGCAAGGACGCGGTACCGTCCTCACCGGGGTTTCATCGTCGTCATCGCCGTCGCCCCGGAGGGGTTTCCGTTGGGGATCGAGAGCGACCAGGTCGTCTACGAGTACCTGAGCCGTGTCGGGGACATCGCTCAGCAGCGGCAGCTGCCGTCGGGCACGCGGATGCGGCTCGTGTCGGAGCTGCGGGGCGAGATCGACCGGCACCGGGCCGAGGCGGCCGCCGACAGCCCCGCCGCGGTCCGCCGCATCCTGGACCGCCTGGGCACCCCTGACGAAGTGGTCACGGCGGCAGGCGGTACGTCGTCCGGTACATCCGGTACGTCCAGCACGAGCTGGGGTGCGCAGCCGTCCGCGGCGGCTGCCGTGCCCGTGCAGCCAGCGCCGCGCGAGCGGAAGCCGGACCCGGCTCGCGGGGAAGGGGCGAAGAGCAGGGGCCTGCG
>NZ_CM002285.1:5180068-5183234 GCF_000497445.1 Streptomyces roseochromogenus subsp. oscitans DS 12.976
GCCGGCAACCCCTTCGGCGGCGCCGCGGAGACGACCGACTCAGTGCCCGGGTTCGTCGGCGGCGTCGAGATCCCGGAGCTGCTCAAGCGGCCACCGCTGCCCGGGGAGGAGCCGGCGAAGCCGGCCCCGGACACGGCCGAGCCGATCGCGGACGCCACGGAGGCCGCCGCCGAACCCGGACCCGCCCGGCGTCGCCGCGGCCTGATTCCCCGTCCCGCCGCGGGCTGGACCAACCCCCTCCTGCTGCTGGCGGCCGCCGCGCTGGTCGCCGGTGCGGTGCTCGGGAACTGGTTCGCTCTGCTGCTCGGCTGGGTGATCGCCTACGGCTCCCGGCGGCTGACCCCCGCGGAGACCAAGCTGGCCGTCATGGTCCTGCCCGGCACCGCGGTCGCCGCCGGACTGGTCTGGCTGTGGGGCCGGGACAACGGCCGCTGGGGCACACCGATCGCCCAGGGCCACATGAACGAGGCGATCGCCGAGACCTGGCCATGGGTGGTCCGAGGCGCCGCGGTGGCCTCGGCGCTGTACTTGGTCTGGCGCTCCCAACGACGCGGGTGAAGCTGACGGCACTGCAGTTCCCCCACGCACCCGCAGCCGGCAACGCAGAGGTACCCCACGGCGCAAACCCGCTCGGCCGGCCCGCCGGAGGCACCCGGCACAATTGCGCATATGACTTTGACCATCGGCTTCGACCTGGACATGACCCTCATCGACTCCCGGCCAGGGATCCGCGCCTGCTACGTGGCCCTGGCCGAGCGGACCGGGGCGTACATCGACGCCGATCTGGCGGTGACCCGGCTGGGCCCGCCGCTGGTGGAGGAGCTGAGCCACTGGTTCCCGGAGGAGGAGATCCCCGCGATGGCCGGCTTGTACCGGGAGATGTACCCGTCGACCGCCATCGCCGCGACGCCCGCCATGGACGGCGCCCGGGAGGCGATAGCCGCGGTGCGCGCGGCCGGCGGCCGGACTCTCGTGGTCACGGCGAAGTACGAGCCCAGCGCCAAGCTGCACCTGTCCCACCTCGGCATCGAGCCGGACGTGGTGGTGGGCGACCTGTGGGCCGAGCAGAAGGCGGAGGCACTGCGCGAGTACGGCGCGGGCGTGTACGTCGGCGACCATGTCGGGGACGTGCGCGGGGCGCGTACGGCCGGCGTGCTGTCGCTCGCCGTGGCGACCGGCCCCTGCACCGCCGATGAACTGCGCGCCGCCGGGGCGGACGTGGTCCTCGACGACCTCTCCGCCTTCCCGGACTGGCTGACCGGCTACCGGACGACTGGCTGACCGGCTGACCGGCTACTCGGCCGCGGCGCGCGCCTGACGTCGGCCGGCGGCCACCGAGCGCAGCACCCCCGCACCGGCCAGCAGGAAACCGACGCCCATGAGCATGCTCATGCAGTACATGTACGTCGGAAAAGGCTTCGCGCCCAGGAACAGCGGCGCCACCGTGACGAGCGTGGCCACGGCGCCGATGAAGAAGACGATCGCGCCGGCACGGATCAGGTGGTCACCGGGCACGGCGGAATTCGTTTGGGTTTTGTCACGCACCGGACCAGGGTAGTTCCCAGCGCGAGAGAACAACCGGGGGACGTCTTGTCACCCGCCCCGAGACCATTACGCTTGGTAGCGGCGGGTCACGGTCGACCCGCCCCAGTGCTATCGAGAGCACTTTCCGAGCAGTAGAAGCAGTGACAGTTCCCCAACTAGTACGAGGACGAGGACAGACGGTGCCGACCGGGCGTGTCAAATGGTTCAACAGCGAGAAGGGCTTCGGCTTTCTCTCCCGCGACGACGGCGGTGACGTCTTCGTCCATTCCTCTGTTCTCCCCGCCGGAGTCGATGCGCTCAAGCCGGGACAGCGCGTGGAGTTCGGCGTCGTGGCCGGTCAGCGCGGTGACCAGGCGCTGTCGGTGACCGTGCTGGAGCCGGCGCCGTCGGTCGCCGCCGCCCAGCGCAAGAAGCCCGACGAGCTGGCCTCCATCGTGCAGGACCTGACGACCCTTCTCGAGAACATCACGCCGATGCTCGAGAAGGGCCGCTACCCGGACAAGGCCTCCGGCAAGAAGATCGCCGGCCTGCTGCGGGCGGTCGCCGACCAGCTGGACGTGTAGACGCGGGCAGGAAACCCGTCAGGGAAAAGCGAGCGCATCCGGGCCGAGGGGCGGCAGCAGCCCCTCGGCCGCCGCACGTGTGAGCAGCCCGCGGATCGCCGCGTAGCCGTCCTCGCCGAGGTCGGCGGTGAACTCGTTGACGTACAGCCCGATGTGCTGGTCGGCGACGGCCGGGTCCATCTCCTGGGCGTGAGCCATGACATACGGCCGGGACGCCTCGGGGTCGTCCCAGGCGGCCAGTACGGAGGCGCGGATGGCATCGGCGAGCCGCGTCAGTGTGTCCGCGCCCAGCGAGCGCTTGGCGACGATCGCGCCGAGCGGGATCGGCAGCCCGGTGGTCCGCTCCCAGTGCTCGCCCATGTCGGCGAGCTTGTGCAGGCCGTAGTTCTGGTATGTGAACCGGGCCTCGTGGATGACGAGTCCGGCGTCCACCTTGCCGTCCCGCACGGCCGGCATGATCTCGTGGAACGGCATCACCACGATCTCACCGACCCTGCCCGCCCGTCGCCCACCACCGCCCTCAACCGAGGGCCCTGCGGGCCCGCCCCTCTTGATCGGCAGCGTGTCTGCCGCCCACAGCCGGAACAGCAGGTACGCGGTCGACTTCTCACTCGGCACCGCGACCGTACGGCCCGTCAGATCGACGCCGGCCTCCCGCGTGAGCACCAGCGGCCCGCAGCCCCGCCCCAGCGCACCGCCGCACGGCAGCAGCGCGTACTCGCCGAGGATGTACGGCAGGACGGCGTACGACACCTTCAGCACGTCGAACTCGCCGCGCTCGGCCATGCCGTTGGTGATGTCGATGTCGGCGAAGGTCACGTCCAGCGCGGGGGCGCCGGGGACGCGGCCGTGGGCGAGGGCGTCGAAGACGAAGGTGTCGTTCGGGCAGGGCGAGTACGCGATGTGCAAGGGCTCAGTGGTCATACGGTGTCCAACTCTCCAATGCGGGCGCGAGCTTCCCGAAGGCCTCGGTGAGGGCGGTGAGGGCGTCCCCGACGCGCCAGGCGGCGCGGTCGCGCGGGCCGACCGGGTTGGAGACCGCGCGGAGCTCCAGCACC
>NZ_CM002285.1:5184564-5185878 GCF_000497445.1 Streptomyces roseochromogenus subsp. oscitans DS 12.976
CGCAGGGCGGCGGCGCGGGCGGCGGTGCCGGTGACGGTGGAGACGGTGAGGATCGTGCCGGTACGGGCGCCGGCCGCCTCGGACGCGGCGCGTACGGCCGAGCCGGGCGGTCGGTGGGTGACGGTACCGAAGCCCAGTTCGGTGACCGGGAGGAAGCCTTCGGCGGTCTCGGCGCCCAGGTCGGCGACGGTGATCGCGTCGGCGACGACGAGCGAGCCGACGGGCGCGTCGGGCTGGAAGCCGCCGCCGATCCCGGCGCAGACGACCAGGTCGTAGGGGGCGCCGTCGAGGGCGGCGGCGGTCAAGGCGGTGGCGGTGCAGGCGGCGGCGCGGGCCGGGCCGACGCCGGCGGCGAGCAGGTCCCAGCCGGTGGCGGTACGGCACAGCGGTGCGCCGGGGAGCCGTACCTCGGTCACGGCGCCGGGGAACGCCCGTGCCACCGCGTCCCGTTCGGCCGGGACCGCGGTGGCCACGAGGATGTGTACGGAGGGCGTGATCAGGCCTTCTTCAGCTTGAACGACCACATGCCCTGGTTGGACTTGTCGCCCATGCGGATCGTGACCGTGTTGGTGTCGCCCTGGGTGCCGTACTGCTGGTTGAAGAACGCGCTGCCCGGGATGGTGCGGTAGGTCTTCTTGCTGACGTCGGTGAACTGCTGGCCGTTCACCAGGAGGACCCAGCCGGCGTCCGCGATCTTCGGGTCGACACCGAAGCGGACCGTCTCGTCCTGGTCGACCTTGATGGACTTGGCCTTCTCGACGTTCTTGATGCAGTTCGTCAGCGACTTGGCGTCCAGCGCCTTGCCGTCGTTGTAGCACATGGCCTCGGAGGTGACCGAGCTCGTGCCGACGGTGACCGTCGCGACGGGCGACGGCTTCTCGCAGGCCGTGAGGACGAGCAGTCCGGCGGTAACGGCGCCGGCGGCGGCGACGGCGCGGCGGCGTCGCACAACGCGTGGTACATCAGCGGCTTCGCCGCGGGGCAGCGTGGTCATGGCCGAAGGCTATCGGGCGCCCCGAGCCGTCCGCCCACGTGGGGTGCGGCGTGCCCGGTTCGTTACGCCAGCCGTGCCCGCCACCGGGAAAACGCGCCCGGTCCGTCCCACCGAGCCGACCACCCCGCCACCGAGCCGATCAGCCCGCCGCCGGGCCGGCCGGGATGCCGGGGGTTGGTCGGGACGCTGCTGTCGGCCGGGGTCGCCCGGGCCGCCGGGTCGGTCGGGACCGTCGGGATGCCGGAGTTGGCCTGTGGACGCTGGGGTCGGTGTGGACGCGGGGACGCGGGCGTCGGCCGGGGCGGCCGGGGCGGCCGGGA